>NZ_JAVRCK010000098.1:0-32458 GCF_034530815.1 Nostoc sp. DedSLP03 | reverse complement strand
TTATTCTTTTTCAGCAGTTCTGATTCCAGTTTACCTAATTGATGACACGCCCTAATATAAATATAAAAAGCTAATGGTAAACTTCAGTAAATATACTGCCTAAACCTTAGGAGCGATATTACCATACCATCAATAATAATAAATGGCGCAAACAGAGAATCAGCTTTGAAAGTCGCGGTGTAATTAACTGTCTTTTGGTTATTCACCGTCAAAAAATGCCTTTAACACGCTGATGCACAGGTTTAGGACTGATGCAAAGGTTTTATTGGCGATCGCATTTATACATATATGAGTCCATGTAATCACCATGCAGAAAAGAACCTCACCCCGCAACCGGGATGAGGTTGTATTATTTTTTTAAATAATTACTCGCCTTTGCTCTAGGCAAGATTGACACTCAAATTGATCTGCACAATCATATCGTTGTAATCTTTATCACCACCATTGGCTAAATCTTCAAAACCAAAGGTGTTATTTCCCAACAGTCGAATGTGATCTACCTTATCTGAGTTAGCACCCAAAAATGAAAAGTAAATCTTTGGATCGTTATTGGCATTATTATCGAGAAACTTATCCGCTTTACCATTGATAATAATAAAGGGTGCAAATAGCGAATCAGTTCCGAAAGTGCTGGTAGATGTTTCCGAACCTTGATTGCTTACCGTCAAGTCAACGCCTGTAACACGCTTACGTACAGCAGCTTCGGCATAACCTGCTTGTCCAACGAGAATATCTGCTTTACCATCGCTATTGGTGTCAATGCCACCATTTTCATCAGCCACTTGATAAAAACCGACAAAGTTGTTCAATGCCGCTTCTCTATAAACTTTAAAGTCAGCCTTTACCGGTTTTCCTACACCCCGTAAATCAATCAGTTCGCCTTCCTTTTTGCCTTGCAAATTTGTACCCAAAGATATTTCTTGATTTGTTGCCTGAACCGTTACAGCGAAATCTTGGAAGTTGAGAGAAAAGCCTTCCTCTCCTGTGTTGGTATTTGTGGCTGAGGAAAAAACCACACTTGAAAAAGATGCTTTTCCAGACAGTACAGCCTGAGTAGTACTGTTGGATACGCTATAGAATCGGAGTTTGGTATCAGAGTCAAATTCTAAGACGTTATTCACATCGTCATGCTTGAAACCCTTGGGCATCTTAGCAAGGGAGAAGAAAATCACTTTGGAGCGTAAAAGAGCAGCTTGTGTATAGCCTTCTGCACCAGGGGCTATACCATCAATCTTACCTTCATCATCATCAACATTAAATACACACAGCTCATTCACCTGTTTAAAAGTGCTGGTTTTAATTTTGATGGAGATTTTTGCTTTATTGCCTTTAGTCTTCAGCTTAGTCTTGATACTAAAGATATCGCCTGTAATTAATGTGAATAGAGTAGTAGGAGTATTTTTATCGGCAACTCCAAGCGTAAATATATCACTAGCTTGCTCTCCAGCAATATCTTTAGCAGTGACTTTGATGTTTAGATTACCTACATCCTTTTTTTTCGGAGTCCCACTGAAGGTAAGGGTAGCAGGATCGAACTTTAACCAAGTAGGCAGTAAATCATCATTTTCTAGAGTTGCAGTGTAAGTCAGGGTATCTTCAACATCTGCATCGCTAAAGGTGTCAACTGGAAGGGTGAAATTGAAGACACTATCTTCGGTGGTTTCTTGGTCAAGAATTTCATTTGCCACCTCTGGCGCATGATTGAAAGGCGTACTAAACAGCGCCACCGCCGAGTCATCATATCCAGCAGTATAAAGGTATTTGCCATCGGAGCTGAGAGTTACAGAAGCCGCACCACCAAGTCCATCGACACCATCTGTATCATCTTTTTGAACTTCAACAAAACTTAGTTTGCCTGTGGTTGTATCCCGTTCAAACACGGCTACAGCCGAGTCATTATATCCAGCAGCATAGAGGTATTTTCCATCGGGGCTGACTATGACAGAATAGATACCACCAAGCCCATCGACACTACTGATACCATCTTTTTGAACTTCCACAAAACTCAGTTTGCCTGTGGTTGTATCCCGCTCAAACACAGCTACAGCCGAGTCATCATATCCAGCAGCATAGAGGAATTTTCCATCGGGGCTGACGGTGAGGGATTTAGCACCAGCAAGTCCATCGACACTACTGATACCATCTTTTTGAACTTCCACAAAACTCAGTGCGCCTGTGGTTGTATCTCGCTCAAACACAGCTACAGCCGAGTCATCATATCCAGCAGCATAGAGGAATTTTCCATCGGGGCTGACGGTGAGGGATTTAGCACCAGCAAGTCCATCGACACTACTGATACCATCTTTTTGAACTTCCACAAAACTCAGTGCGCCTGTGGTTGTATCTCGCTCAAACACAGCTACAGCCGAGTCATCATATCCAGCAGCATAGAGGAATTTTCCATCGGGGCTGACTGTGAGGAATTCAGCACCACCAAGTCCATCGACACCATTTGTATCATCTTGTTGAACTTCTACAAAACTCAGCGCGCCTGTGGTTGTATCTCGCTCAAATACCGCTACAGCCGAGTCACTATATCCAGCAGCATAAAGGAATTTTCCATCGGGGCTGACGGTGAGAGATTCAGCACCAGCAAGTCCATCGACACCATTTGTATCATCTTGTTGAACTTCTATAAAACTTAGTTTGCCTGTGGTTGTATCCCGCTCAAATACCGCTACAGCCGAGTCATCATATCCAGATGCATAGAGGAATTTGCCATCGGGGCTGACGGTGAGGGATTTAGTACCACCAAGTCCATCGACACCATTTGTATTATCTTTTTGAACTTCTATAAAACTTAGTTTGCCTGTGGTTATATCCCGCTCAAATACCGCTACAGCCGAGTCATCATATCCAGCAGCATAGAGGAATTTGCCATCGGGGCTGACGGTGAGGGATTTAGCACCACCAAGTCCATCGACACCATTTGTATTATTTTTTTGAACTTCTACAAAATTCAGGATTTTCTGCGTCATATTTCCCTTGAGATTGCAAAATAGTTTGTAAAAGTAATATTCTTTTCTAGCGAAGACAAGAATGTACTATATAGCTTATTGTCTGATTTTTATTCAAACCTCAGTATATATACTAAGTATTTTTCAGATTATGACTGATGTCAGGGCTTGAGTGGCAATTGAATTTATACATATATAGTTAAAGTTATTACCCACAAATAAAATAACCCCATCCCGGAAGCGAGATGAGGTTGAAAGCTATAACTATTTCTGCAAATTAGATGAATTTCAGATGTCTACAATAGCTCGATCTATACAAGCCCTCATCTTTTCAGATAAAGTTCGGACATGAGGTTCTCTAAAAATAGAGTCGTGGTTTCCTGGGACATTTTGAATATCCAAACCTCCTAAGACCATTTCACCCCAACCCATTTGGGGGTCAACCTCTCGTTTTTCCAATGCATTGCGCTCATCTGCTCGGAATACAGTGACTCGACCTGGATAAGCTTTTAGAACGTATTCTCTGGCTGCCTGTTTATTGGCCTCTTCGATTGTTAATTTCCGATAGTTATAAGGTACAGTCCGCCAAATTATTAAGGAAAATTTAAAGATCCATTTTCGGAACTTTTCTTGAAGTTTATACTTCAGCCAAGAGCTTTTGTTCCTGATTTGCTCAAGTACGTAATTAGTCCCAAGTTTTGTCAGGTTGTCCCAATGCTGAGAAACTCGTTTTTCTAATGGCGCTTGTTTAATGTAATTTGGGCCAGTAGTATCAAATAAAGCTAACAGAGCTACTTTTTGACCTTGCTTTACGAGTTGTTGAGCCATTTCCCAAGCTACTAGTCCACCAAAGGAGGAACCACCCAAAAAATAAGGGCCTTCAGGTTGAATAGTTTGTATCTCTTTGATGTAATGAGCCGCCATTTCTGTAAGCTTGGTAAAGGGAGCTTCTTTCCCATTTAATCCTCGTGCTTGTAGTGCATAAAATGGCTGATTTTCACCTAAATGAAGTGATAAATCTCGGTAGTAGAGAACACTTAAACCAATTGCATGGCTGCAAAAGAGAGGTGGCTTAGAACCGTTGGGCTGCATTGGTACTAGTGATGACCAAGGCATCGATTTTTTTGAGTTGTTACTAGTACTACTCTCAACCTGATTATGGCTTTCTGGCAAAAATCCTTGCTGGCGAATAAAATTAGTTAATTGCTCAATGGTTGAAGATTGCAAAAGAATAGCTAAGGGCAGATTTAAACCAAATGTCTTTTCAATCTGAGAAAACAAGTGTACTGCAAGTAGTGAGTTTCCACCCAAATCAAAAAAGTTGTCTTTTATGCCAATGGGATGAATACCTAAAAGGTTTTCCCAGATTTTAGTTAATTGAAGTTGTAATGGATCTTCTGCTGTGGCAAATATTTTTTCTATTTTAGAAGTATTTGGATTCAGCCTAGATAAGGCTTGGCAATCGACTTGACCATTAGCATTCAATGGTAAAGAATCGACTATGAAAAAGGTAGAAGGCAACAAATGTTCAGGAAACTTTTGCTGGAGAAAACTCAGCAGTTGCTCACTTCCAAAAGTTTCTCCTTGTTTGGGAACAACATAAGCAACTAAAATTTTATCCCCAAGAACATCTTCTTTGGCAATCACCACAGTTTTTTGTACGCCTGGATATTGACCCAAAATTGTTTCAATTTCAGCCAACTCAATGCGAAAGCCGCGAATTTTTGCCTGATTGTCTAAGCGACCCAGAAATTCAATGTTGCCGTCACTTAAGTAGCGTCCTAAGTCACCAGTTTTGTAAAGGTATGCTCCAGATTCGCTGCTAAAGGGATTGGGGATAAATTTCTCAGATGTTAATTCGGGACGCTTAAAGTAGCCTTGGGTAACACCGATACTGCTGATGTAGATTTCACCAGTTACACCAATAGGGAGGAGTTGCGATCGCCGATCGAGGATGTAGATTTGAGTATTGGCGATCGCTTTTCCTATGGGAATTTCTGACCGAGTGTTACTGGCTTCGGTGGCAGTTTCCGGATCGTAAACCGTGGCTGTTAAAGTTGTTTCTAGCGATCCATAAGCATTCAGCCAGCGTACTTGCTTGCCAACTTTTTCTACCCAAGTTAGATAAGCTTGCCGTGAGACTTTTTCACCACCAACTATGATTAAGCGCAAGCTAGCTGGTAAAGTTTGGGGAGATACAGATGGCTCTTTAATTAACTCATACCAAAAATAAGTAGGTAAATTGACAACGCTAATCTGTTGTTGAGCAATGAATGAGAAAAACTGCGTCGTCGAGTTTTGTAGCTTTTGAGGCTGGAGAATTGCGGTAGCACCAGTAATCCAACAGGGGAAAAGTGATTCAATGAAAGTATCGCAACTGATACTAGGTATGAGTAATAGACGATCGCTCTGGGTCAACTCCCAAGTTTCGCTAATTGCCAAGCTGTGGCTGACAAGATTATCGTGGGTAATAGCTATACCGTTGGGTTTTCCATTGCAGCCGGACACATACATTACACAGGCGAGAGTCCGATATGTGCCATAACTTTCTGGATTTTCAGTCACGTGTACGGCAATAACTTCCCAATCACTATCCAAACAGATAGGTTGTGCTTGATGCTCAGAGAGCTTCTTAACTAATGAGCTTTGGGTTAACACCAAAGATATTTGGGCATCTTCTAAAATGACAGCCAAATCATCTTGCCCAGATGTCGGAGCGATGGGTACGTAAGTTCCACCGACTTTCAAAATACCCAACAGCCCCACAATCATCTCCAGGGAAGGCTCTAGATAAAGACCGATGAGTACCCCTGATTCTACCCCTAAAGTTTGCAAATAGTAGGCTAGTTGATTTGCCCGTTGGTTAAGTTCTTGATAAGTTAATTGCTGATTTTTAAAACTGACTGCAATATTATTTGGAGTTCTTTTAGCTTGAGTTTCAAACCACTGATGGATACAAGTATCCTGGGGATAATCAGCTTGTTTGCTATTCCACTCAACTAACAATTGATGTTGTTCGGATGCTGTCAACAGAGGTAATTCAGCAATCGGGCGATCGGGATTAGCAACAATACCTTCGAGCAAAGTTTTGAAGTGTCCCAACATCCGCTCTATGGTACTGGCATCAAACATCTCGGCATTATAATCAAATACCATGCCCAGACCATTATCCTGTTCCCGCAAGACCAATGTCAGATCGTATTTGGTTTTGCCATGATAGATGTAGCCAAATAGAGAAGTGATTGTCAAATCAGGTAGTTGCACTGATGCCATGCCACGACCATTCGACCAAGGAGGATTGAGGGAAAATTTTACCTGGAACAGGGGTGAGGTATTGCGACTTCGCTGTTCTGGTTTAAGTTCTTCAATTAGCTTCTCAAAGGGTAGGTCTTGATGGGTATAAGCCTCTAAACAATCCTTACGCACTCGGTCTAATAATTCTCGGAAAGTTGGGTTGCCTGCAAAGTTACTCCGCAGTACAAGAGTATTAGAAAAAAATCCAATCAGCCCCTCGGTTTCAACTTGTCCTCGACCTGCACTTGCAAAGTTAATTAGTAGGTCTTCTTGTCCAGAATAACGGTAGAGCAATAGCTCAAATGCTGCCAGTAGAGTCATGAACAGGGTGACACCCCATTTTTGACTCAGGTCTGTCAGGGCATGGTTCAGCGCCTTTGATAGCAGCAAGGCAGCGCGATCGCCTCGATAGGTTTGCACTCCTTGAGGACGGGGGCGATCGTAAGGTAACTCAACTATCGGTAAATTGCCTTCTAGCTTTTGCTTCCAGTAGTTTACCTGTGACTCTAAAACCTCTCCCTGGAGCCATTGATATTGCCAATTGGTAAAGTCAGCATACTGCACTGGTAAGGGAGTTAAAGGAGAAGCCTGACCTGCTGATAATGCTTTATAGATGTTAGTCAGGTCTTGATAGAACAGATCGGACGAAGCACCATCACAAACTATGCAGTGCATATTCCAAATTAGCAGATGTTCGCGATCGCTCAATCGCAGCAGTAACACCCGCAAAATTGGCCCATTGGCTAAATCGAAGGGTTGATGAGCTTCTTTAGTTGCCAGTAGGTGAGCTTCTGCCTCTCGTTGTTCATCTGGGACTTGCCGCAAGTCAATTATTGGCAGGGTCAAGGAAACATCGGTGGCAATTACTTGAGTGGGCTTTCCATTCATTGCTGGAAAAGTTGTCCGCAGAACTTCATGGCGACGGACGACTTCTCTTAAACTTTCTTCTAAGACAGCAACATTCAGATTCCCCGTAAAACGCACCACAACTGGCATATTATTTGAGGAACTATCAGGTTCAAACTGATGGAGGAACCATATCCGTTGCTGACCAAAGGAAAGCGGCAAGTTGCCATTCCGTTCACAAGGGACAATTGGGGGAATTTGTGAACTGGCGGTTGTGTTAATTTGTCGGAGGAAGTTGATGATTTCGGCTTTTTGAGTTTTTAACTCGGTTAGCAATTCTGGTGTGAGACTATCTTTCGCGGCCCGATAACGTAAGCGTTCGCCCTCTAGCCAAAGTTTGACATCGCGCTGACGTAGCTCAGATAGTAGTTCATTTAATGTTTTCATAGCTCGCCTTCCTCGTAATCATCAGCTTCACTCTCAGCAGCCTGAACGCCTTGGGTTGCCCACCGCAGAGTTTCCACTCGTTCAGCCAAATCTGCTACTGTTGGTAATTCAAATAAATTGGACATCAAAATTTCTGCTTGCAAGGCTTGGCGGACTCGAGAAACCACTTGAATTCCTAGCAGAGAATACCCACCCAATTCAAAAAAGTTGTCGTTAATCCCAACCTGTTTGACATTAAGAACTTGTGCCCAGATATCTGCAATCTGCTGTTCAATGGGAGTGCGGGGCGCTACATAATTTGCCTCCAGTTCTGGGCGGGAAGCATCTGGCTGTGGCAATGCCTTGCGATCGACTTTGCCATTGGGGGTTAACGGCATCGCTTCTAGTGCCATAAAGATTGTTGGCACCATAAAGTCAGGAAGCTGTTGTTTCAAGAATCGACGCAATTGCGAAATCACTTCCAAGCTATCTTGACCAGTTTCGGCAACAATATAACCGACTAAACTAGTCTCATTCGGAATGTCTTCTCGAACAATTACAACAGCTTCTTTTACGCCTGGATGTTGCAGGAGTGCGGTTTCAATTTCACCCAATTCTATGCGGAAACCACGCAATTTTACCTGATAGTCGATACGACCCAAGTATTCAATATGTCCATCTGGTAAATAGCGAGCTAAATCCCCAGTTTTGTATAAGCGCGATTCAGGGTTTGGGCTGAAGGGATTAGAAATAAATCTTTCAGCAGTCAGTTCGGGACGATTTAGATATCCCCTTGCTAGTCCTTCGCCACCAATATACAACTCACCTGATATACCAATGGGAACGGGTTGTAAATGGGAGTCTAAAATGTAGATTTGCGTATTAGCTAGAGGACAACCAATGCCTATTGGTTTATTTGCCGTTGTCACCTTGTAGCCTGTTGACCAAATGGTTGTTTCTGTTGGCCCGTACAGGTTCCACAAACAAGCTCCCTTCGGTAATAATTGATTAGCGAGGTCTTTAGGTAAGGCTTCACCTGTGGAAATCATCTTCAGTTGAGGACTACCTTGCCATCCGGCTGCTAGTAATAGCCGCCAAGTAACTGGTGTTGGTTGCATAAAGGTTGCCCCAGAAGTGGTTAGGGCTTTTAACAGTTGAGTACCATCAGCCGCAACTTCACGGCTTACCAATACTAACTTCGCACCTACAGACAGAGGTAGAAAAATTTCTGAGACGGCAATATCAAAGGATAGGCTAGTAACAGAAAGAAGAGTATCCTCAGCAGTTAAACCGGGTTCTTTAGCGATCGCATTCAGCAGATTAACAGCACTTTGATGTTGAATTTGAACGCCTTTCGGTTGACCTGTCGAGCCAGATGTATAGATGACGTAGGCTAAGTTATTGGCAGTGACTTTATCTGTGGGGTTATCTAAGCCATAATTATTTATGGATTGCCAGTTGCTATCAAGGCAAACAATCTCTGCTTGATGGTTAGGTAGCCCCGATTTTAGCTTCTCCTGCGTTAGTAGCACTGATACTTGAGCATCTTGCAGCATGAAAGCTAAACGTTCTTGAGGATAAGCATAATCTAATGGTACGTAGGCTCCCCCGGCTTTGAGAATGCCTAAAACTCCTACAACCATTTCCAAGCTGCGCTCGACACACAGACCAACCAGAACTTCTGGCCCGACTCCTAAGCTTTGGAGATAATGCGCTAGCTGATTGGCTCGCTGATTCAGTTCGCGGTAGCTAATTTGTTCATCTTCAAAAACCACAGCGATCGCATCTGGAGTCTTCTCCACTTGAGTTTCAAACAGCTGGTGAATGCAGATATCTTGGGGATAAGCTGTTTGAGTATTGTTCCATGCTGCTAATAACTGTTGCTCAACTGCTGGCAAAATTGGCAATTTAGCAATAATTTGATTAGGGTTAGCAACTATGCCCAATAACAAAGTTTCAAACTCTGCCATCCGGCGGCGGATAGTATCAGCGTCAAATAAATTAGTGTTGTACTGGCATTCCAGAATAAGTTCACCATGCGATTCCGTAGCATTGATAAACAGTTCAAAATTCTCGAAGGCGCGGGGATTGGAGAAAAATTCTACCTCTAACCCGATAAACGGAAGTTGATCGCTGTCTAAAGCTTGATCGACATTAAATATAATTGGTACTAAGGGAATACGGCTGGAATCCCGTGGCAATACTAATTTTTTGACTAGACTACCAAAGGTAAATTGTTGATGATCGTAAGCATCTAAGACAGCCGATCGCCGCGTTTGCAAGTAGTCGCTGAAAGATTTTTCGCCATTAATCTGGCTTCGCAATGGTAGTAAATTTACACAGTGTCCTACAAGATTATACTGCCCTAAAGCAGCTTGTCCGGCGGCTGGAATACCTACAACTAAATCGTTTTGTCCTGTTAGACGGTGCAGCCAGACCTCAAATCCTCCCAGGATAGTAGTCATAAAACTACAACCGAGTTTTGTTCCTAGTTGTTTCAGGTTGGCAACTAGTTCGGAATTTAAATGCCAATCTTCGCGGGCGGCGTTAAAGGTTCTGAGTGGGGGACGGGGGCGATCGCTAGGGAAATCCAGTACGGGTACAGAGTCAGCGAATTGTTGTAACCAGTATTGTTCTGTGGCGATCGCTTCTGGACTATCCGCCTCTTCTTCCTGCAAAATCGCATATTCACTTAAGTAGTCTGGTTCTTCTAATTCAGGAACAATACCCTGTTGCAAGCCAGAATAAAATTTACCCAAATCTGGCATCAGTACTGCCCAAGACCAACCATCACAAATAATATGATGAGCTGTCAAAATAGCTAGATGCTCCTGCGGTTGCAATTTGACAATTTTTGCCCGAAATAGAGGGCCATGTTCCAAATCAAAAGGTTGCTCTACCTCTTGTCGCAAGATACTAGCTAATTTTTCCTGTTTTTCCTGTGGTTCTAGGTTAGAAAGTTCAATAATCGGAATTTCAATTTGCCGAGAAGCAACAATGCAGAGTGTATTGCCATCGGTACTAAAAGTTGTCCGTAGCGCTTCATGGCGTTGTACTAACTTTTCTACCGCAGATTGGAAAAGTTTGACATCAAGTTCGCCTTTTAGTCGCAGAGATTGAGACTCATTATAAGCACAATTAGCAGCATCGCCCATTTGCACAGAAGCCCAAATTTCTTTTTGTGATTCTGTAGCGGGGGCGGTTAGAAGTAATTCTCCATCTGCAAATGGATCAAAATCAACCGCAGTTAATGTCGATTGGTAATCTACAGGTGATAAGGTCATAAAACTCTATTATTTTCTCAGTTTATTGAATGTGGATAAATCTCAATCTTTTTTAGATTACTGACTTTAAATACCTTGTTTAGCTAAGATTGTAGACTTTAAATAATTACGTGCGGGGACTTCTATATATCTATATGTAAATGATGCAGCCAATAAGACAATCATAAGAAATACTCCTAAGGATGTCAACGATTGATAGTCTGTGAATTCTTTGCCAAAAACATCGTGGAATTTATAAAGCCAGAAAATTTTTAACAATTCTTGAACAAACCAATGAACCATATAAGTTGAGTAAGAGATAGTCCCGATATATATCATTAACTGTGAATTGAGAAACTTGGATATTATACTTTTGTTATTGAGAGATACAGATAAAATCAGTAGAGAAAAAGCTGGTAAAATTAGCCAATCATGAATGTTCCGAAAATGATGCCAGTAGTAATGCATAATCAAAATTATCCAAGTTATAGCTATGATTGCCAAAAAATTAAGATTAAAATACTTTTGATAATTACCTCTATGATAAATTTTGTAAGTAATAATACCAAGGATGCATTCTAGCCCACATCTAGCTATCGAAGGTATACCAATAATCGTATCTAAATTTCCACGGGTAAAGGTGATTAGTAGTAATATACAAAAGAGAGTACAACTATAAATTATCAAATCGTTTTTGGATTTGTTTTTTAATAAAATTAATAATAAAAATGGAAATATACAGTAAATGAAAAACTCTACACTTATTGACCAAGCTGGCTCATTCCAATAGGTATTACACCATAATAAAGGTAAGCACTTTAGGTCAAATGCTTGGAGAAGAAAAATATTGGCAAAAAGAGCCGTTAAGTTAAATTTACCAGTAAAAGCAGAAGTGTTTAGGAAAAGTAATTTTACAACCTCTAATCCAACAAATAGAAAAATAATAAATATATGCAGAGGATAAATTCTCGCAAAGCGCGAGAATAAATATGAACGATAGTTCTTTAAACTGACTTTTAAACAAAAAGTATCGGCATAAACGTGGGTCATGATAAAACCACTCAGAATAAAGAAAAAATCAACCCATAAATATCCATTTTGAAAAAAATTAGTATAGGCTGACAAAATTGAACCTGTTTTCGGTAAACCGTAGTAAGAAAAATGGTGTATAACAACAACCAAGGCTGCAATACCGCGTAAAGAAGTGAGCGATTTGATGTGTTTATACATTGAGATTTTTAGTTTTAGTTTCTATCTATAGCAATCCTATTTAAATTGTAAAAGTTATTTTTAAAATTAGATGCGTAGTTGATTTATTTTGTCTACACAAAGAATGCAAAAACACTGTTTTGTATAAAAACAAGCTACGCAAAGTATCTAAAAGAGAAGATTTCACAAATGATTTAGAATTGCTATAGAACACCGATTCAGTATTCAGCTAATTAATAATTAGTCATTTGAGAAAAATTAGCTTTTTTTCACAATCTTGTTGATAAATTGCTTTAACTTTCCCTCAATAGATTTTAGTTTTAATACACCAGATCGCAGGATCATAAATTTACTTTTCGGTTGGCGATCGGATAGAAGACCCAGAGCAAAAATTTTGAGCCGATCTTTCAAAGCAGATTTATCTGGTGGAGTAGGTTTTAATCCCAGTCTGCGTAAGTAGCTGTTGACTTGATATATTCTGGCTTTGAGATCGTAAGGTCGCAGATAAAAGAGGATACTCAAAGCTACAGAGACATTATTACTATTTTTGGCCCAATGGGGTGCCAATATCGGATGATGGAGTCCCTTACCTGGTTGCAAATGGTAAACAGTCGCTTTACTCTGATTTTCCTCTTTATAATTTGCTACGTTTAGGTCGCCTACATAAAATTTTTCAACTTCCTCTTCGCTCAGTACAGAACGATCGCTTTGATTGAAGAGGCTCATATCTTTCTCGCCCTGAATTTGAAACAGGAAATTCAACTCACTATCGATATGGTAAGGTGTAATAGAATTTGGGGAACCAATAAAGATGTAAGCACCTAGCCAGGTCATCTGCTTCCGAAGGGGTCTACCTGTAAGAGTTTCGAGTTCAGTTATAATCTGGTTGATCAGGGCAGCATATTCTGGATCTGCTTGAACATCTTCAAGCATGACCCAAGAATCCGATTCACCAATATGTGCGATCGCCTCGTTAATTTGCTTGATTCCAGGTCGCTGATTCCACTTTTGCTCAACAGGAACTTTGCTGATATAAGACTGGATTTTATTTGTTCTACCCTGACTTAGCATGGTATTTGCAAGCTCAACTAAGCGGGGGATCTCAAATAAAGGATGTCCTGCAAGGTTATGCGAAAACATGAAGTGAGAAGAGTTGAAGTTTTCCCGGAAGTTTGAAACATCAGTTTCAATGATTTGTTTGGGAATTTTCAGATCGGACTTAATAGAACTCGGTTCAAGTAGATTATCAACTGACATACAAAACCTGGATGGATGAGTATTTACTATTTGCAAAAATTACTGACGCTCACTACACTTTCTATACACTTGATTTTTTAAAGCACTTCAGAGAACACTTGCGACTTGTAAATATTTCCCAGGACGCTCGGTATCGGGGATATACCAAGCGGGGTTTCCTTGGGGATCTCGTCCTAATTTGGCATCAGGTTGGGGAGGACGATTACGTAAACTGTTATTGGTTTGGCGGTTTGTTACTTCTATAGGCGGTGCAGACAAGAAGCCAGCAGACTGCATTTCAGCAATACTTTCTTTAAAGGCTGCCATTACGAAAGCCAGATCGGCTTCGGAATGGGCTGTCGTCAAGAAGCAAGGACGGTGATCCCAAGTATGCACTCCTTTATCCCGCAGCAAGTAAAACAGTAAATCTCCGTAGGGAAACTCTGGTAAAGACTTCACCATGAACAGAGAGCCGAAATTATAAGCTGTAAAGGGAGCCTGAACTTGCTGGAAATAGCCCATAAGTTCCGCTACAAACTTATCGGTTCTAGCATTGAGATTTTGCTGCAAGCTGGGGCCACTCTGTTTTAAATGCTGAAGTACTGCTTTAGCGGCTGCTAGTGCTAGAGGATGGCGGACAAAAGTACCAGCAAAGTAAGTCACGCCTACTTCTGGAACGGAGTCATCGCCAAACTGCCAAAACCCACCATCCAAAGCATCCATATATTGTGATTTACCAGCAATGACTCCAATTGGTAGCCCACCGCCCACAATCTTACCGTAGGTTGCTATGTCCGCCTTGATACCGAAATGCGCTTGAGCGCCACCTGGATGAATTCTGAATCCGGTAACGATTTCATCAAAAATCAGGGCAATACCAGCTTCTTCGGTGAAATCACGCAATTGCTGGAGGAATTCTTTAGGCTGGTATTCAGGGCGACGGCTTTGCACAGATTCCACCATTACTGCTGCTAACTCATCAGCCCGACTTCTGAGGATTTCTAGAGACTCAGGCGAATCATAGTCCACTACCAAAATGTTCTCTACCATTTCCGGTGGGATACCAGGAGCAGCAGGAATTGACCGGAGTTTCTTTGTACCTCGAACAATTACTTCATCCAAAATACCGTGATAAGCTCCAGAAAAGATGGCAATCAAGTTACGTCCTGTGATCGTGCGTGCCATCCGCATCGCTCCCAGCACCGCTTCTGAACCTGTGTTGCAAAAGGCTGCTCGGTCAAAGTTGGTCAACTCACACATTAGCTTTGCCACTTCTCCAACTAAGGGAGTTTGCGGCCCAATTTCCATACCGAGTTTGAGTTGTGCTTCAATTGCTTCAGTAATGAAAGGTGGCGACCAACCAAACAAATTCAAGCCAAAGCCATTGCTTAAATCGACATATTCATTGCCATCAACATCCCAAAGTTTAGAACCTGAAGAACGAGACGCCACGATGGGGTAAACCATCTCTTTCATCGTCGGGTTAAACCCGGAAACAGTTCTTGGGTCTGCCAAATAAGGGCGATGAGTTTGAGTATATTCTTTGGATTTTTGAGTCCGTTTTGTATATCTTTGGATAATTTTGTCTAGATGAGTGCGTTGTTGGGCTGTCAAAGTTTTAGTCTGGGTCTTTTCAATTCGAGCAGCCGCACCAAATGCCTTTTTAGCACCATTTGACTCTGTTTCTACTGATGCTGATTCTTTGCTGGTTTGGGTTGTGGGGACAGATACAGCATTTTGTGGTTTGACACCATTATTTTGAGATGTCGCCGCAGGTACAACTGGGATTGTTATAGATTGACTGCTATTACCCAATAGTGCCAATTGCTGGCTCATAATTTGTAGCTGCTGATTAATCACATTTTCTAGGATGCTACTAGATGCAGCAGGTTGGGGGGAAATCTTAGGTGCAGATCCATTCGATCCATTTGTATGAACTTCATGAACTACCAAAGTGCTTGTAGGTGCAGGTTCTGACAATGGTACTTCTGGAACGATATCTGCAACAGTTTCTGTTAATCCTAATGCGGATAAAGTTTCGGGAGACAAGGCTGAATTGATAAAGTCGGCCAGTGTTCCTAAATTGGGGTAAATTTCTAGTAACTGCCTAAGTGTGACTTTGACTTGAAATTTTTTCTTTAACGCTAGCCCGACTTGTGTCAAAGATAAGGAATCTAATCCCATTTCTAAAAATGTTATTGAGTCGTCAACACTAGCAATTTCCAATCCTGATGTTTCTTCGATAATTTGTTTGAGCAGAGGAATAAGTTTTTGCTGAGGGGATGTTGTCATAGTTTGGGTCTTTTCTAATAATTGGGGATTTGGAAGTTTGGGAGTTGCTGCCCGATTGGGATGAGGTGGAGGATCGATCCAGAAGCGTTGGTGTTCAAAGGGATAAGTCGGTAGAGGAATTCGTTGTCGCCTTTCCCTTTGATAGAAGTTGCTCCAGTCAATAGATACTCCTGCTAACCACAGTTGTCCTACTGCCTTGAGTAATGCCGTCCATTCGGCTTCGTTATCGGCGTTATCACCCAAAGAAGGAATCGCAATCTGTTGTTTAATGTCTTTTGCTTGTTGGCGGGCTAAGGTCGTAGTTGTGATTCGCGGCCCTACCTCTAACAGTAGGCGTTCTGGCTGCTGCCATAGAGTTTGTATGCCCTCTGCAAATCGCACAGTCTGACGCAGATGTGTAGCCCAATACATCGGATCGGTTGCTTGCTGGGCTGTAATCCAGTCGGCGGTTACTGTGGATACAAAGGGAATTTGGGGTGGCGATAATTTCACTTTCCCAACTACCTCAGCAAAGGGGTGAATGATGCTGTCCATCATCGGAGAGTGGAAAGCGTGGGAAGTGTGTAAATGACGACAGACAACTTCTTCGCTTTCTAGTTGTTTTTGCATAACTGCGATCGCCTCTGTAGGGCCAGAAACTACACACAGAGAAGGGCCATTAATTGCGGCGATCGCTAGTTCTGCACTCAATCGCGGCTCTACCTGTTTGGCTGGTAGGCGCACTGAAAGCATAGCCCCTGCTGGTAATTCCCACATGAAGCGACCGCGAGTTGCCACCAACATCAACGCATCTTCTAAGGTAAATACACCCGCAATACAGGCGGCGACAAATTCACCAATACTGTGACCGATCATCGCTTGGGGCTTGACTCCCCAACTTTGCCATAGTTGCGCTAAAGCGTATTCAATGACGAATAGTGCTGGTTGGGTAAAGCAGGTTTGTCGCAATGAGATAGCCGCAGTTTCGCGCTCGCTTGGTGCAGGATAGATGATTTCTCGTAAATCCTTGCCCAGCAAAGGCTTAAGCATTTCAGCACATTCATCTACTGCTTCCTGGAATACAGGTTCGTGGTTGTAGAGATTCAGTCCCATGTTCACATATTGCGATCCTTGTCCGGGGAACATGAAGACAACGGCTGGATTGCGGATTTCTATGTGACGGGTATTTACTTGATTTGAATCTAAAGATTGCAGGGCGGCGATCGCATCTGTGATATCGTGACAAACTATACTGCGTCGGTAATTAAAAGCTTTGCGCCCGCGCTGTAGGGTATAAGCTACATCAGCTAAGTTAATTTCGGCATTGTATTGTAAATGCTGCTGTAAATTCGCGGTTGCAGCCTCTAAAGCTTGACTAGTTTTTGCCGAAAGCAACAATAGCTGCTGTGGGCGAGAAGATCCAGAACTTTGAATTTGTGGCGCTTCTTCTAGCACGATATGAGCATTAGTACCGCCGACACCAAAAGAACTCACACCAGCTCGTCGCAAAGTTTCACCCTCCGACCATTCAGCTAGTTTGGTATTTACATAGAACGGGCTGTTGGCAAGGTCAATTTTGTGATTGGGAGCCTCAAAATTTAGACTTGGTGGGATCTTTTTATAATGCAGGGCGAGAGCAGTTTTTATTAACCCTGCTACTCCGGCCGCTGCAACTAAATGTCCGACATTGCTTTTAAGAGAGCCGATCGCACAAAATTGTTTAGCATCTGTATGTACGCGAAATGCTTGCGTCAGCGCTTCAATTTCAATCGGGTCGCCTAAAGGTGTAGCTGTGCCGTGAGCTTCAATATAAGAGATGGTTTCTGGGTGGAAGTTAGCGTAAGCTTGCGCCATTGCAATGGCCTCTGCTTGTCCGTCTACGCTGGGAGCGGTAAAGCTTACTTTATCAGCACCGTCATTATTGATACCAGAACCACGAATTACAGCATAGATGCGATCGCCATCATTGAGTGCATCTTCTAAACGCTTGAGGACAACTACTCCTGCACCATTGTTGAACATTGTGCCCTGAGCGTTGGCATCAAAGGGACGACAATGCCCATCTCCAGAGAGCATACTGCCTTCTTGAGTCATATAACCACTGTTTTGGGGTGTAGTCATAGATACACCACCGGACAAAGCTAAATCGCACTGATAGCTGGTTAAGGCTTGGCAAGCCTGAATGACTGCTACCAAAGAAGTGGAACAGGCTGTATTGACGCTGACGGCTGGGCCTTTAAGGTTGAGTTTGTAAGCCGCACGGGTGGTTAAAAAGTCTTTTTCATTAGCTAACATCGTTTGAAACTCACCGATGCGATCGACAATTTCCATACGACCAGCAATATGGTTAGCAAAATAAGTATTTTGACCACAACCAGCGTATAAACCAATCAAACCCTCAAAAGATTCTGATTCATAACCAGCATTTTCTAGGGCTTCATAAACCAACTCTAGAAATACTCTAGCCTGTGGGTCCATAACCACAGCTTCAAGTGGATTAATGCCAAAGAAAGCGGCATCAAAGGTTTCGCCCCCAGGAATTATCCCTCTAGCTTTTACATAACTAGGATCTTTGCAAAGGTTCGGATCGATACTAGGATCTAATTCTTCATCTTGAAAGAAAGTCGTTGATTCTAATCCCTCGCACAGATTGCGCCAAAATTCATCGACATTTCCAGCGCCAGGAAATCTTCCTACCATGCCAATAATGGCAACACCATCACTAGGATCTTGGTTATCGGATGCTTGCATATTTACCATTGCTTAAACACCTTGTTGATAATTACGGCGACGAGCACGAGCTGCTTGTTGGCGTTGGGCGCGATTTTGCAGTTTGTCAGAAGACGGTTGGCTGTTCTGGTTTGAATCCAAATACTTTGCTAAAGAGCCAATTGTTGAATACTGAAATAGCTTCACAGCAGGTAGTTCAATACCAAGTTCCTGTTTTATTCGCGCAGCAACTTGGAGAATTGAGATTGAAGTTGCTCCCAAATCAAAGAAATTATCATCAATCCCAACGCGATCGATTTTGAGCAGTTCGGATAAAATACCTGCAAGCAGACGTTCTAAATCTGTTTGCGCAGCAATGTACGCTTGTTCCAGTTGCGGACGTTCTCTACTTGGTGCTGGCAATTTATGTCTATCTACTTTGCCATTTGCAGTCAAAGGCAGTGACTCTAACATCACAAATGCTGATGGCACCATATAATTAGGTAGTCGTTGTTGTAAGAAACCACGTAATTTATTGTGCGTATATCCACTGTTATAGTGAGGAACAATATAAGCCGTTAACTGTTTTTCACCTGCTTCATCTTGACGAGCTAAGACGACAATTTCCCGAACGTCAGGATGTTGTGCAATTTCTCGCTCAATTTCCCCTAGTTCAATTCGGAAACCGCGAATTTTTACCTGATTGTCAATCCGACCTAAGAACTCGATATTGCCATCTGGAAGATAACGAGCTAAATCTCCCGTTTTGTAAAGACGCGTTGCTAAATTACTATCAAATGAGTGAAAAATGAATTTTTCGGCAGTCAAATCGGGACGGTTTAAATAGCCTCTAGCTAATCCATCACCACCAATGTACAATTCACCAGCTTCTCCAATTGCTACTGATTGGAGGTTTTTATCTAATATATAAACTTGGGTGTTAGCAATTGGGCGACCAATAGGAATCGAAACATCTGGTTGTAGTGGCGCTGTTATCGGATGGCAGCAGGTAAAAGTTGTATTCTCAGTTGGCCCATAACCATTAATTAATTGACAGTTCTCTACTGTTTGCAAAAACTTCTGCACATGGGGAACAGATAAAACATCACCACCGGCTAAAAGTTGGCGCAAAGATTTTAAAGCATCAATTTTTTCGTCTACTATCAGGTGAAATAAACCGGCTGTCAGCCAAAGAGTAGTAACTTGGTATTGCTGAATAATCTGCCCTAATTCTTCTAAAGATGGTGTATGAGGAGGGTAAATTACTAATCGCCCACCATTAAGTAAACAACCCCAAATTTCAAAAGTGGAAGCATCGAAGGAAATAGGAGCAAGTTGCAGGATTACTTCTTCAGGTGTGAGTTGAGCATAATTAGTTTCTTTGACTAACCTAACTACACCACGATGGATAACGCTAACACCTTTGGGTGTACCTGTAGAACCTGATGTATACATAACATAAGCCAAGTTATCAGCAGTGACACTAGTGCTTAAGTTATCTTTGCTATTTTGAGCGATTGTGTTCCAATCTGCATCTAGGCAAATTACAAATGCTGTGTGAGTAGGTAATTTGGTAACTAGTTCTTTTTGAGTTAGTAGTACAGATACCTGGGTATCTGACAGCATGAAAGCTAAACGTTCTTGTGGGTACCCTGGATCTAATGGTACATAAGCTCCACCTGTTTTAAGGATAGCTAAGAGTGCTACAACCATTTCTAAGGAGCGCTCTATGCAGATTCCTACAAGAATTTCTGTTCCTATCCCTAGCGATCGTAGATGTCTTGCTAGTTGATTAGCACGATTATTCAAATCTCTATAAGTGAGATGCTGATTATTAAAAATTAATGCTACAGCATCAGGTGTTTTCTCTACTTGTGCTTCAAACAACTGATGAATAGACGCTTGTTGAGGATAATCAGTTTGAGTATGATTCCACTCTATTAGTAGGTTATTATCAGATTCTTTCAAAATAGGTAATGTTAAATTATCTCGTTCTAAGTTATTTGCTGATGATAAAGGTTGACCATTATTCACCAGTAATTCATTTTTATTTTGAGCCAATGAATTAGTTATTATTTTCATTTCTAACTTAAAGCAAAAATATTTATATCAATGAGTAACAAGGAGTTGAGTGTATTTAAATTTAAAAGGAGATGTTTATTTTCCGTATTTACATAAACAGATAAAATAAATAGTGTGAAAGCGTTTTTATATGTTTTAATACTAGTGTTTCCACGTAGATTTATAGTTAGATTGTTAGCTTTAAATTTATATCAAAAGACTAATTTGACAAAAAATTATGCCGCAATCCTATAATATTTGCGTGAAAGGGTACTGACTCTAAGATTTAGTTCTCTCATTCTGACGTATTTCCTCCAAATCGCAGTTATTTTCAGTACATCTTCATTGAAAATTAAAACTTTAGGGATGTTTGCAATGGGAATATTAACTGTACGCAGGCTTCTTTGGAGATAACAAGAAGAATTAATACCTTGAGGAACAAGAAATACTGCGATTTTAGCAACTGATAAGTAATAGACCTCTTGGCATTTGTGCTTTTTGCAAGAGGGGGGAAAAGGGTAAAGGTTAAAGGGGAAAGGGAAAATAACAAACCTTTCCCCCTTTTCCCGACAAATGCCAAGAAGTGTAATGTAAACTCTTCGAGGTAGGTTGGACTCCAGCGAAACGAAAATAGGGTGAGCATTACAATACCCACCCCACAATAACCAATTATTTGCTGTAGTTTACGTCATTGAAAACCGCTGTTTCAACTGATAGTTATTTCTGCCGTGCTGCACTAGGCCAACAGACTAAGCCACAACACTAGCAGAGAAAACGAAGTCATTTGCTGTCAGGTTAGTTGAGGTAATTTGTAGTAATGAAGCCAACTCTGTATTTCCGAGTTTTACGATAGTGTCAGCACCCTGTTGCAATAGGGTTAGAGCACTAAATGGAGTGACACCAATCCCGCCCAGCCCAATTTTATCAATACCGATCGCAAAATCAGCCACAATGTTCTTACTAGATGGCAGACTGGCATTAGCAATCCAGAACTGGTCAGCACCAGCACCACCAGCAAGGCTATTACCACCCTTTTGTCCAGCAAATAGCACATCATCACCATCACCACCAAATAGTGAATCATTTACACTGGAGAATAATTTGTCATCTCCAGAGCCACCATAGAGACGGTTATTGCTACCATTACTGGTGAGGGTGTCGTTACCTGAGCCACCGAAGGATAATTGACGAGTACCTTCAACTACCGTCAAAGTGTCAGCACCTGCGCCTCCAAACAAATTATTATTACCACTTGCTTCGACTACGGTAACTTCATCATTACCATTGCCACCATCAGCATTAGTGCTGTTAGCAGGGCCATTTGCGCCAATCAAGACTCGATCGTTACCATCCCCAGTGGACACAGAGGAGTTACTACCAACTACTACCGTGTCATCACCGCTTCCAGTCAAGATTGTATTACCTTTATTACCTTGTACAAAGTCTGCACCGTCACCTGTAAATAAGGTTTGATTTGGCTTAAGGGTGACATCATCGCTACTGGTAGAACCAAATTGAAGGTCTAGTGTTGTTAGTCCAACAGTACCACCATCAAACCCTGCGGCTGTAAAGTAATGAGTATTGCCTACACTTTGAGAATCGAGAATTGTTGCTTGACCATTAGTTGTTTCTTCCGAAGTCAAGACTTCTTTCGTGGAGGGAACTGTATCCGGGCCTCCCACCAATGCTTCTGTAATGGCACGACCTTTCAAATCGCCATTACTGGGAATATTTAACCCCAGAATCCGAGCAAGTGTAGGTGTTACATCAGCATTACTGACGGGCGCATAGTCCACATAGCCTTGTTTAAAATCAGGGCCAATAGCCTCCATATTATTGAAGGTATCACCTCGACCAAAGCTGCCATGCATCCCCTGCCCTTGCTGCAAAGTTGTATCAGCAATTTCTACTTGAGCTTGAGGGTTGTTTGGGTTATTTGGGTCGGTGCTAAAGGTTTTGAAGTTGATAACTATAGATGGAACTGGTGTTTTAGCATCACCTTTTAGCCCGATCGCACTCAGTGGTAAAGCACCTGGAATAGTTCCATAGGCATCGTCTACAAAAATACCACTGATGTAGTCTTTTTCTGAGAGCAAATTCACTACCTGTTTGGCTAAGTCAGCATTGCCATTAGGTAGATAAATTAAGTCAGAACCACCATTGGCAGCTACAACTATTTTTGTACCTGGGTCAAGTTGGCCATTAATTACTTCACCTGTGCCACCAATTACACCATTCCCAGAAATAGGTCGTTGACCTTTTGTGGCATCAACAGTTGCATACTGGATGTGATTAAGGTCTGGGGGAAGGGTTGTAGGGTTAGGATCGTATAAGGGTAGACCGAGATCGTGAGCTAAATCAATCGCCACAAAGCCTGCTGGTAAAAATCCCGGATTTACGTCCTCGTATGTTTGAGTGGCAGCATAACTTGTAGTTTTTGTCCCTTGGCTATCAATAGCTTGTTTGCTGATGGTAGAAAAACCGTGGTCGGAAGTAACAAAGACATCGGTAGTCTTGTCCAAACCTGTACTCTTGAGATAGTCAAGAAGCTGCTTTAAATTATCATCAGCATTTTTTACCCCAGCTTTTGAAGTAGGGCCATTGATACCTGGTGTCAAGGTGTTTAAACTATCACCCTGGTTGTGTTGACTACCATCGGGATCTCTTGACCAGTAAACCAATGCGAATGGTTTACCATCTTCCTGAAACTTGGGTAAAATTACTTTGGTAGTGGCATCTGCAAAGTATTGTTGTTGAGCCACATTGGCATTCAACGTGCCAGGAGTTGTATTATTCCCAGCCGGTTGGACTCGTGGTGTGGGTTTTACATCCAGACCAGCAGCTTGTAAGCGGTTGACAATATCTGGATCGAGTGGAACACCAGAAGGCGAACCTGCGGCTGTAGGCGGCGGGGTTGCACCATTTGTAGTGTCATCAATAATAATTGTATCGGGAGTAGGAATAATACCTGTAGTACCACCTTCTCGGTTAACTTGGGTAACATCTTGGATCGCAACAGGCCCTAATTTACCAACTGCTGCTGTGTTGAAACCTTGCGATCGCGCGTAAGCTAAGAGTGACTCTTCATCTAAAAAGTTGTTACCGGGGAATTTTTCATCAATATCCCCCAAAACCGCATCATTTTCGATGAATGGCGTCACACTACCATTGGCATTAGGACTAGGAAAACCAGTGTAGATAGTGTTGCTAAAATCACCTGTATCACCAAGATAATGCCCCGTGGCGATCGCAGAAGCATTAGGCGTGGTAAATGTCGGAAAGATCGAATGACTATTGGCAAAAGTAACTCCTTGCTGACGGATGCTATATAAAGTCGGGGTATCAATTGGGTTTACAGAACCGTTACGCAATCCATCTGCAACAAAAATAATGACATTTCTACCGTTGCCATTTGTATCAGCCATGCCGACTACTCCTTAAGTATTATGAGCTACTATTAATTAATTGCAGCAATTGTGTGTCTATAGATTGAGTGATGAATTACACTCACCTCAAGAAAAAATTTTTGGCTACAGAAACATAAGTAGTATTTGGCGACAAAATGCTTAGTGTCCACACAAAATAGTGCAGATAATTAAATGAACTTAACTTTGGTTACTGTCTCAAAAGATAGTTGTTCAATGTTTAAGAAAAGTTATAAACAAGTTAAGATTTGGGACAAAAAGTAGAAGGATTTTTCAAGACAAAATTACTACTAGATATAAAAAGCGAGGGAATATTATTCCCCCGCATTAGCAAAATCGCTACAGCTTAACTAATGAATGAATATTGAATCTAAGCTGTAATTATCTTTTGGCTAAACTACACTAGCAGAAAAAACGAAATCATTTGCTGTGAGGCTAGTTGCTGCAATTCCCAGCAATGAAACCAACTCTGTATTTCCGGTTTTTACGATAGTGTCACTACCCTGTTGCAACAGTGTTAAAGCACTAAACTGAGTGATACCAACACCGCCAAGCCCGATTTTATCAATGGCGATCGCAAAATCAGTCACAATATTCTTGCTAGTTGGCAGACTGGCGTTAGCAATCCAGAATTGATCGACACCAGCACCACCACTGAGGCGATTACCGCCCTGTTGACCAGCAAATAGCACATCATCGCCAGCGCCACCAAACAGGGAATCATTAACATTAGAGAAGAGTTTATCATCGCCAGAACCACCATTGAGACGGTTATTGCTACCGCTACTGCTAAGGGTATCGTTACCTGAGCCACCAAATAATGATTGACGAGAACCTTCAACTACAGAGAGAGTATCATCACCTGCCGCCCCAAGTAAATTATTACTTCCACTGGCTTCCACTACGGTAATAACATCATTACCATTGCCACCATCAGCAGTAATATTTTGAACTGGGCCGTTTTGACCAATAAATATCCGATCGTTACCCTCTCCTGTAGACACTGAAGAGTCACTGCCGACTAACACCGTGTCTTCACCGTTTCCAGTCTGGATTGTGTTACCTTTAGTACCCTCTACAAAATCTGCTGCGTCACCTGTGAATAAGGTTTGATTTAGCTCAACGGTAATATCATCGCTGGTAGTGGAGCCAAATTTAATTTCTTCAGCTTGAGGTTGACCTAAACCAGGAGCAAGGTTAAGGGGCTTCTCTAACTTCAGTTGTAGAATCTCATTATTGTCTATGACTGGATTTTGAGGATCGTTCCCAGGACGACCTGTAGAGAAGGGATAATTGTTGTCATTAGCTACCAAAATGGTGTTTTTGTCAACAACTAAAACATTTTCAATGGTTTGAAATGGGAAGTCGAAGGTGGTCTTACCATCCCCATTCAGGTCGTTAGGATCTTGGATATTTAACAAGTCTGCAACTTCTTCTTTCGCTACATAGCCATTAGAATCTGTCTTGGACAAGTCTACTTTGTAGATTCTCTTAAATTTAGCCGCAGTTCCTTGATTGTTATCCCGTTCAATGACTAGGTATTCATTATCATTAATGACTGCTAAATCCCCGATGGAATTTGACGGATTATCCAATCTGTAGTACAGCTTTTTATCAGTGTACTTGTGATTAGCTAAATCAAATTCGTTAATCCGCAAAGCACCAGGAGTATCGCCTTGAACAGTACCCTCTAGCAGCATATAGAGCTTGGTTTTGCTGGCGTTAATTGCTCCACCTTCAAAACCTTTGGAACCAGCCAAGTTAGCAAAGGCATCTCCTGAGAGAACGTCAGGATTTTGTGGCGATCGCACTACATTATACTGAGGATCGTCTCTAAGTTTATCCCGTACTTTATCGGCAATATCTGGGAAATCTGAGAAGAGTGCATCTACCCCTAATTGATAGAACTGCTGAATTTCTGACTCTAGCTTGCCTTTATAATCTGCCGCTAAGTATTGATCTTCTGCACGGAAGGTGTAGGGATGAACCTGCAAGCCTGCATTGTGAGCATCTTGAACTAAGGTAGAAGGAGGTAATGTTGTCTTGTCAGCATCATTAACTGTACCGTCCCCATTCACATCATCAGCTTTGCCATCACCATTTGCATCAGTACCTTTGACGCTAACAATCATCCGTTTCCAAGGGCCAATCCCATCAGCATAAGTAGCAACTTCAGCCAAGCCTTCTGGAGTTCGCAAGTCGCCATAGGTGCGAGTGTCACCACTGACTTTCAAATCATAAGGCTGACTTTCGATAATTTTGCCGTTAATGTCAATATCACTGGCATCTAAAAGTTGCACAAGTGGAATATCTACGCCTGCCGCAGGCATAATGCGATCGTGCAGTTCTTTAAGGTTACTCACTTCAAAGGACTGGATGAAAATCCGACTGGGGTCAGTAAAGTTATTTGCTTTGAGCGTATCAATGAGTAACTGACTGATGTTTCTGTGTATTTTGTCCGTAGTGCCTACATAGGTGGCTTCATCAGCAAAATAGGTCGGATGCTTGGTTTCCGGGTAAATGCCAATCTTTTTACCTGTCTTGGCTTCCACATCCTTAACCAAATTGATGATTTCCGTGAAGGTGGGAATCTCAAATTTATCGTCAAAGGAATGATCGCGGAAAGGTAAACGTTCTTCTGCTCTTAGAGTCTTGATTTCAGCTAAGGTGAAGTCTTCAGCAAACCAACCTGTAATTGTGTTTCCATCTAAGCTTACCGTTTTCTTGCGATCGGCAAACTCTGGATGTTTGTAAACATCTGTGGTTGTGTTGTTGAAATTGACAGTACCATCAGCGTTTAAAACTGCTAAAGCTGGCTCATGGCGAGCAATTAGCACACCATCTTTTGTAACTACTAAGTCAGGCTCAATAAAGTCAGCGCCTCGCTCAATTGCTTGCTTATAAGACTCTAAAGTGTGTTCTGGACGATAGCCACTTGCACCTCTGTGACCAATAACTTTAGGTGCTTCTCCATCTAATGTTTTGAATTTGTCGGGTGTAGCAATGGGAGCCTCTAATAACTTACCAGTAGCATCAAAATGTAATAGGTAAGGGCCAAACTCGTCTCCCACCCAGATTGTCCCGTCTTTATCAAAGACGAATGACTCTACATCAAAGTCTGCACCAGTCAACAATCTTTGAGTAGTTCCCTCATTCACAATTTGGAAAGGAACTTTATTGTTAGGGTCAGACAATTGAATGTAGTCTAAAACTTTAACGCTACCATCGCCATTTTCTGTTCCCTTAAAATTCGGGTCTAGACGATTGATCCGCAGTAGGAAATCTGCACTATTGTCTTTGCTACCGTAACCATTGTCTGACAGGAAATACAAAGAGTTGCTGTTAGCAAATTGAACACCGCTAAAGCCTTGAATTGGTTGTCCTGGGAAAGGCCCGGTTCTGCCATTAGCTGAAATGTCTGCACCCGAAGCTGGCCCATCACTAAAGGTATCAGCAGGCAAAGAGGCAAAGCCTACTAACTCAACTTTTGGCACTATTGAGGCAAACATCGTTTGGTAGATGTGGGTTTGATCGTTTAAACCCGCAATTCCTGGAATATCAGAACCGTAGGCGTTATAACCTTTACCTACCAAGCTATTTAACACTTTAGAACCAGCACCTTGGTAGTAAACAGGTACGGGACGGTTAGTGTGAGTTCCCCAACCATACTTGACATTGGGATCGGACCCCCAGTAATGTCCAACTTCTGCTGGAGTATCCAAATTGGTTAATGCTTCAGCACCTTGATTTTTTACTAAAGTCGGAAAATTACCGTCGAGAGTCAGGTAATGATCGTGGTCAGCTGTAACGATTAGTAGGTTTTCATCCCAACCACCATTGTTATCGATCCAGTCAATCGTAGATCCAACTGCCTTATCGAAGTCCAAGGTGGTGCCGATCAAGTTATCTATATTGTTATCATGGGCAGACCAATCGATATCGCCACCTTCAACCATTAACCAGAAACCATCGGGATCTTTACCCAACACATCTAATGCAGCACTTGTCAAGTCTTTAAGGGTTGGGTTTTCGTTAACCTCTTTGGCAATGAAAGATGCATCCGTCTCTCCCGGAAGCAGTGGACGTGTGGTGTCCACTTTGGTGTTATCACCTTGGTTAGCGAAAACGCTGAACATATCTAAACCAGTGGTGCTGTAGTCACCGTTGGCAGAACTGACAGGCAAGTTACCATTTTGACCGCGCGCACCGTATAGACCGAAGAGGCGATCGCCTTTTTCTGGATCGATTGTTGCCGCAGTTTGGGCTAGTTTCTGGGCAGCATTCTCACCGCGCTCCAAAAAGGTGTAATCGTAGATGTTCTTAGTTGGTTTAGTGCTAAGTTCTGTGTAAGTAGATTGACTAATGAATTCATTACTCGTATTCGGCTCAACCCCGTTTGGTAGTAAATCTCCAGGAGCAGAGAGTGGGTGTCCACCACCAAGTAATACCGTCGGTTGATAGACACGGAGTTGCTGTTGCAAGATATTGTCTAATGCTGGATAGTCAGCATCATACTTGCTGCGACGGTTAACGTTGGCAGCAGCAGCAGCAGGTGTGGCGTGGTCAATGGGAACTGAAGTTACCAAACCAGTAGATTTACCAACTTCGTTTGCAGTTTTGAGAATTGTTTCTAGAGGATTCTCGAAAATATCAACGCTAACAGCGTTGTTGTAGCTCTTGACCCCAGTGTACAGAGTTGTTGCAGTGTTTGCAGAGTCAGGATAGCTGTACTTAATATATTCAGGATCGTTACCAGGACTCCAAGGATTAACGCCGCCTTTGGTAGGGTCATAACCTACTAGGTTTCCAACAGCACCATCACTGACTTTTGCACCACCTGTTGGGGTATTACCTTGGTTAAAAGTTGGATCGAAGGTGAAACCAGGGCGAACTGGGCTTTCTCCTGTAATGGGATTAGTGCCGTCAAGGGCGGAATTAGCAGTACTAAAAACTCCATTACTATCAGCGATCGTTGTCCCGTAGGTGGTTGCCAAACCATAGCCTTGGAGTGTTTGAAAGTTGAGTCCTTGACCCTTACCTTGTGTATAAAAATCACTCAGATTAGCGCCTGTCTTAGCATTTTGAATCTCTTTGTAAATGGACGCAGCACGAGCCATTTCCCAGCCCATACCATCCCCAATCATAATGATGACGTTTTTAGCCATGAAAGAGAATCTCCCTGTGTTTAATTGTTGAGATGGTCTTCGCTCTAGTGGAATCAAAAAAGTAGTACAACAGAATTCAGAATATAGAATTCAGAATTCAGGAGTAAAACACGCTTTATACCTGTGTAACAGACTTTACTTGTGTACTTCAAAAACTTGAAATCTGCTGTGTTATTACGGCAAAATTTGTAGTTCTAGACATCTAGAGATGTAGTTGACTTGTAAACTTGTTGAGTCTGAACTATTAAATATCAACCACTATAATTGACATCTCACTAGAGGATTAAGGTATCAAAATTAACAAACTTAATTGCATATTAATTAACATACATAGCAAAAGTTGTGAAAAAATTGTGGACTGGTTAAGAAATCTTGTATTGCAATCTTTTGCTTAATATGTTGTCAAAAATTTTGTGTATATTTCTGCTCATATAATTTTTTTTTGCATTTTTATGTTAGTGATTAAATTGCCCAAGTATTTAGTTTTTAATAAAAAGCCGACTTTGCGATGTTTTTGTGAAAAGCTTTAGTCAGTGCGAAATAATAAGGAGACTATTTCCATGACATCAAAGAGCAGGAAAAAGACCTCACGGCGTAGTTTCCTCCAAGGAGTAGCCATTAGCACAGCTGCGGTTACTGGAGTTGAGTTACTAAAAAAAGATGTGGCAGATGCAGCAAGTGAAGTGTATTGCGGGGAGATTCCTTCTCAAAGCACTGAATTTGACTTTACCGAGAAATCAGCAGCCTTACAGCCAGACAAGATTGTTCATAGTGCTTGCCAATTTTGTAATTCTCTGTGTCGTCTGAAAGTTCATGTCAAAGACGGACGGATTGTAGATGTCTTAGGTGAACCGGACGATCCAGTACAGGCTGGTGGTTTTTGCATCAAGGGGCCAATGATGACTGAGTTAGTCTACAATCGCTTTCGGCTAAAATACCCGATGAAGCGGGTTGCAGGAGAGAAAGGTTCACCAGATTCACAATTTGAGCAGATTTCTTGGGATGAAGCTCTTTCAATCATCGCCAGCAAGTTCTTGGCACTTAGAGATGCTGGAGAAGCTAGAGCGATCGCGAATAAAACTTCTGGTAGATTACCACGGGGAACAGGTTCTTTGGTCGGACGCTATTTCAATTTGTTGGGCAGTCCCAACGATACTGATGTCGGCCCTGTATGTAATGATGCTGGTGGCAATGCCTTAGCTTGGACATTTGGATTAGGCAATTTTACCAATGGTTATGGGATTGATGGCGCAACTAAAAAAGAAGACTTAGGCTCGGCTAAATTCTTCCTGTTTTTGGGTACGAATCAAGCAGAAACTCATCCTGTAACCTTTACTTACCTTTTGAGAAGCCGAGCGAAAACCAAAGCCAAATTAGTAGTCATCGACCCACGCTTAACTCCCACAGGAGCGCAAGCTGATGAGTGGATTGCACCCAAACCACACACAGACTTGGCTTTAGTCTTAGCAATGCTTTACCACATAGTTACTCATAACTTATATGATGCTGCTTTTGTACAAAAGTGGGTGCTGGGTTTTGAAGAACTCAAAAAACACCTCAAGAGCAATAATTACACACCCGAATGGGCGGCAGAAATTACGGATGTTCCAGTATCAAAAATCAAATTTCTAGCTGAAACTTATGCTAAAACCAAGCCTGCTGCTATTTTCTGCAATGCAGGCATTTCCCATCAACTGAATGCTTTTGATACTTATCGCTGTCTGGCATTCTTGGCGGCGATTACGGGCAATATTGGTATTCCTGGTGGTGGCTGCAATTTCATGCACAACACTTGGCCAGGGGGATTAAATCTACCACCGATTCAAGGCAAGATACCTAAAAAAGATATAGCTTTACCAGTTGGGCCGGATTATCTTAGTGAAGCTATCATCTCCGGTCAACCTTATCAACTCAAAGCACTTATAACTCAAGGCAATCCTCTGCTAGCTTGTTCCAACACAACTAAAGTACAACAGGCTTACCGCCAATTAGAATTTTATGTTTACACGGGATTATTTATGGAGGAATCGGCTTATTATGCCGACATCATCTTGCCCGTCACCAGTGGTTTTGAGATGGAAACTGTTTATATGCGACGAGATGACAGGGCGATTCGTTGGCAACAACAAGTAGTTCCTCCTGTAGGTGAATCGAAACCAGATTGGCACATTTGGATTGAATTAGCACACGCCACAGCTAAATTAGACAAACGTAATCCACCGCAATACTGGCAAGATAACTTTCCTTCTTCTTGGAAAGACTACCGCCATCTGTGGGCAACTTTTGTGGCGAACACTCCAGGCATGGCTGGTATGACTCAACAAAGGCTGAGTGAACGCACCGAACCCTTACGTTGGCCTTGCCCAACAGTAGATCATCCTGGTGTCAGCACTCTTTATCTGGATAGTTCGTCTTGGTATCAGGCCGCAGAAAGCCTCAATGTTGATAATATTGGTAAGCGATTTCTAACTCCTAGTGGAAAAGTGGAAATCTACACTTCACAGTTACAAAAGCAGTTGACAAAAGCAGGACACTCTGCATTACCTATTTTCTATACCCACCCAGAAGTTACAGGTAGAAATCCGACAATCGAGTATCTAGCAGAACTAGTAAAAAATCCGGTGAATCCCCACGCACTGACTCACAATGTGAAGTTAGGAAAACTTTCGACTAATGAAATACATAAAAAGTACCCACTAATGGGGACTACTGGCAGGTCTAGTATAGTTCATTTTCATTCTGTTACTCACTGGACTTACACAGGCAAGCAAAAAAATGGTGTTCGCTTAATACAAATTCACCCAAAAACCGCGCAAACTGCTGGTATTGAAAATGGTGATGAGATTATTGTTGAAAGTCCCAGAGGATCGATTAAAGGCACAGCATTGCTTTGGCAGGGAATTCGAGAAGATACTATTTTTGTGCCTAATTGGTTTGGTTCCCAACAACAAATGGCTCAAGATTTAGGCACACCATACTATGAAGCAGCTAATATCTTGATTGACCAAAAGTACTATGACAATCTTTCAGGACAGCAAGCTTTTAAATGTTTTGCGTGCCGAATAACAAAAGCATAATGGAAACTTAGAAGCACCAATCGAAGCATTATTGAAATCTTTGGGAAGTTGAAGCGATCGCATTTGACCCGATTTGAGAACAGACTGTTGAGTTTGATTGAGCAGAAATATAGGATGATCGCTACTTTATCAAAGACATGGCTCATGCTGCTCGGTATGATGCTCAGTTCACCTACCAGCTTTATCGGCAGCTGATAATGGAGGAATTAAAGCAGCAGCCAAATCCATTCTATAAGTTCTTTTACCACTAGATAGGCGTGCAGTGGTGGAACTAGGTAAAGTTATATGACAAATTAGTATTCTTAAATGGCTTACTTTCTGAGATTAAAAGCCAGTCTTGTCCTTAACCTATCTCCTCCAACATAGCTAAATGCTTACTCAAAGGAGCCAGGGTATTAGCAACAATCATCCCACTAGCGACGACGGCGGGTAAACCGATGCCGGGGAATGTAGAGTCACCGCAGCACATCAACCCCGCTAAAGGTGTACCGTGACCAGGAAACAAACCTTTAGCAGCAG
>NZ_JAVRCK010000097.1:0-33001 GCF_034530815.1 Nostoc sp. DedSLP03 | reverse complement strand
GAAAGCTATGTCACTTATACAGCAAGCTCTTTAGCTCCACTGTCGCCCCCTGAACTGCTGAGGATTATATGAATGGGAGTCATTAGGTCCTACGTCAGAAATTAACTCAAAAGTAGGAGAAGCATTTAAAATTCCAACCAGATAAATGCGAACACGATTTTGCGGTAAGCCAAAGTTTGCACTATTGAGTAAAAAAGCATGAAAACTATAACCTCTTTTTTGAATTTCATGCTTAATTATTGCTAATGTTCGCCCTTGATCGTGACTATAAAGACCTCGGACATTTTCAAAAATAAAAGCTTGTGGTTTATAGTTATCAAGTAATCTTGTTATTTCAAAAAATAGTGTGCCCCGTGTATCAACAAATCCTTCTTTTTTGCCAGCATGAGAAAAAGATTGACAAGGAAATCCGGCTAATAAAAATTCATGTTCTGGTAATTTATCAATTAATCGAATATCACCTAAAGATTTTTGAGCAAAGTTTTTTTCGTAAACTAATTGAGCATCTGAATTGATTTCGCTGCTGAAAACGCATTCACTTTCTATATTTAAAGAATTAGCCGCTTGTTCAAAGGCTAATCTTATTCCCCCTATTCCTGAAAATAAATCTACAAACCGAATTTTATGCATAGATAATAAGTTATTTTTATCGTAAAATTTAATATATTATTACGTAAAATTACTTTTTTACAAAAAGTATTCTTTTAAAAAAATACAAAGCACATCAAGCTCTTTAAGAGAAAAAGCCACTGTACAATGACTATATGAACAAATTGTTCCCAGGGCCTTTTCTCTTTGGAAGTTGCCAGCACCATCTAAGACATAACCTATTTTATATCCCAGTGCTTCAATTTGCTCAAAGCGAGATTTAGCTTGTCCTGCCTTGCGCTCAATGACGCTATTTGTAGTTACCTGAAAGCTGACTTCTATTCCTACATACTTATCTTCCTTAGAAACTACAATATCAAACGTTGTTGGACGATCATTAGCTTCAGTATGACTTATTCCAGGTAGATGACCATTTGCCTTAATATTAACACTAAGAATAGCAAGGTTGTCTTCTAAATATTTTTTAACCAAAGTTTGAGTAATTTGCCCTAAAGTATTTGATTGAGAGCCAGCAGTGATACGACTAACCCATATATATCTTTGCTTAATAAATTTTTGCAATTTATTTGGTAGACCGATGTAGTTACCAATTTCACACTTTGCTAGTATTTCTGCTGTTTTTTCATCAATAGAACTACCACTAAATAAAACTACGGCTATTATGTCTTTGTGCAGTTCCAAAAGAGGTTGATTTTCTAGTAGTTTTTTGCCACTGATGCCAAGTTTAGTGTTATTTAGTTGACCTAACACAGGCAAAACTCGAAAACTATAGTTATAATTTTGTGTATTCCATAAATAATCTAACTTTCCTAAAGGAAAAATAGAGTTAAATTGACTGTTTCATCGCTGAAGCATTTCACCGCCAAAGTCAGCTAGCACAAGTAAATGTTTTAAAAATAGGTTTGCTGACATCTTTGAAGAATTAATAATTTTAAATAAGTCCTCTAAGCTAGACACCTCAATGCTCAAAATGGCAATAAATTGATCTTGAGTTTCAATGAGTTTTGGTATTATGCTAAGTTCAGCTTCTTGTCTAGATAATTCTGAAGGCCAAAACATAGAAGCTAAGTTACGCAGTTCCTCAACAGTTCTCTGATAATTATGATTCAGCATAGTAATCTGCATTATGCACGTGCGCTCGCAAAATATTGTCTTTTTAAAGTATCATAACTTCACCATTTAGATATTAGACTACAAGGTTATTAACCACTATGCATAGTCACAGGTATATACAGCAATTTGCCTAATGTGAGGCTGAACCTCAACATTGGCGGTAGAGCCACAATAAAGATCATTTCCAGCTTATGAGCTTGAAACTTTGAGTTTTAACTTTCCCCCATCTCCCTCATCCCCCTCATCTCCCCATTCTTACCTATGAAAACTTGGCAAGTTGATTTTTATCGTCGTCCCTCACCAGATGCGTCTGGACAAATTTTATGGGAATTGTTGATTTGTGACGCAACTCGCAGCTTTCAATATGAAGCCACCTGTCTCCAGTCAGCAGCAAATTCTAATTGGGTTGCAACTCAACTTGAGCTAGCTGCTGGTGAAAAATTGCCAGATGTAATTCAGGTGTTTCGTCCTCAGTCTCTAAGCTTAATTGAAGCGGCTGGACGCAATTTAAGTATAAATGTCGAACCTACCCGCCACACCTTGGCGTTAAAGCAGTGGTTACAAGAAAAGCAATATCCCTCAACCCTGGATAAACCACCCCCAGCACCATTACCAGAAAACCTTTGGGGAGAACAATGGCGTTTTGCAAGTTTAGCTGCTAGTGATGTAGAAACGAGATTTAGCGATCGCCCCATTCCCATTTTGCACATTCCAGAACATTTCAAACCCATCAATTTAGGTTTGGCATCAACAGTTCCCGTTCCTGGTGTCGTAATTTATGGGGGACGGCAATCAATGCGTCTAGCACGGTGGTTGCAGCAAGCCCGTCCTGTAAGCTTGAACTACATTTCTGGCGCACCGGATGGCTTAATATTAGAAGCTAGCTTGGTGGATAGGTGGATTGTTGCCACATTTGAAGATCCAGAAGTTACCACAGCAGCCCAAGCATTTGAACAACGCAAAAAGCATTGCCGAGGATTGCATTTTTTGTTAGTTCAACCCGATGATTCTGGTATGACTTATAGCGGCTTTTGGTTATTGCGGGCAGAAAATTAATATTAATTACCAAAAATATTTGTCTGCTTAATTTTTATAGCTAGTCTTGTTATAATAGCGAACAAATTAAACGATTTCTTCCTGTTTTTGACTAAAATACATCGCAATTCCTTTCTCGTAGTAAGCTGCTTCATTAATAAAAATAGGATAAACAGTAGACGCTCCTTCATAGAAAATATCTTTGCCTTCAAAAGTCAGAAACATTGGATCGCCTGGATGCAAAGGTTCATAATCCCTAAACTGAAGCTGGGGGTGAATCATGGCTTGAATTTCCCCGCATAAGCGCAGCCCACCGTAGGTATCGCTTCTTGGATAATCGATAGTCTTAATATATTTATAAAGTGTAAGGTGATTGCTTGTCTGCGGAATATTACCCTGATTGCACCTTTCAAAATAATCTAAAACTGCATAAAGAAGTTGTTCTGTCTCCTGAAATAATTTGGCGTTTAAAACATTTTGAGCTACAGCCCCAACTTCTATAACAAAACCCAATTCGCACAAAGAACGGAGAAAACCATTTTCTTTGGATTCCTGATTAATAAAGACTTTCACCAAAGGATTGATAGAACTTAAATAAGCACCTAATCGGAGCAAGAAAGGATGCATATCACAAAAAATCAGACTTAACCCCATATTGGCAGTCGTGCTATGCAAATCAACAATTACATCTACAAAGGGCTGATTTTGCGGTTGCAATATCTGTTGAATTGCTTTTGCCCGCATATCTTCATAACTTAAGAGTTGGGGATTTTGTAAACCTTGATTAGTGAAACAACGATTTAAATCTTTTTCAATGTATCGTTTTCCTTCTTCAATAGCTTTGAGATTGCCAAGTAATGCCAAAGTTTCAAAACTTGCCCTGTTAATTAAATTAGGATATTGCTGAAACTTTTTGACTAAATGTACTCCTGTTAGCTCATTACCGTGGTTTCCTCCAACGATCGCAACTCGTTCAATCTGACTCATAACAACCTCATCTCTAAAAAACTACCCTACGGTTATTGAGAATGGTGCAAGATTCAAGATAGAAGTATAACTTCTGTTGACTAAATCTTGTAAAAGCTTGACACAATGTCTACGACGGTAACTGAGCGCAGCCGAAGTGCGGGCTACGCCTACGCTCCATATTAGAGCCAAAATATGATAACTGTTAAGCTGTTAGATTTAGTACAAGAAGGGAGAAAATTTATGGAGAAGGACTTTCAAGCGAACGCTGAACTTTACAAAAACGCCCTCCTCAACGACGTACTCCCCTTTTGGGAAAAATATTCTCTTGATTGGCAGCAAGGCGGCTATTTCACCTGCCTCGATCGCAAAGGCAAAATTTATGATACAGACAAATTCATTTGGCTGCAAAACCGCCAAGTGTGGACTTTTTCGATGCTTTACAACCAGCTAGAAAAGCACGAAAATTGGCTAAAAATTGCCAGCAATGGCGCTAATTTTCTCACCCAATATGGCAGAGATAGCGATGGTAACTGGTACTTTGCCCTCACCCGTGAAGGGAAACCATTAGTTCACCCTTACAACATCTTTTCTGATTGCTTTGCAGCGATGGCATTTAGTCAATATGCACTCGCTGGCGGCGAAGAATGGGCAAAGGATGTAGCGATGCAAGCTTATAACAACGTATTACGCCGCAAGGATAACCCCAAGGGCAAATATAATAAAACCTATCCCGGCACACGCCCGATGAAATCATTGGCTGTACCGATGATTTTAGCCAACCTGACTCTAGAAATGGAATGGTTGCTACCAAAAGAAACACTAGAGAATGTCCTCGCTGAGACAGTCCGCGAAGTGATGACCGATTTTCTCGACCAAGAACGGGGATTAATGTACGAAAACGTTGCCCCTGACGGTTCCCACATCGATAGTTTTGAGGGAAGGCTGATTAATCCAGGTCACGGGATCGAAGCGATGTGGTTTATCATGGACATTGCCCGTCGGAAAAACGACACTAAAACTATTAACCAAGCCGTTGATGTGGTGCTAAATATCCTAAATTTTGCTTGGGATAACGAGTACGGCGGATTGTATTACTTTATGGATGCAGATGGTTATCCCCCACAACAACTGGAATGGGATCAAAAACTGTGGTGGGTTCACCTAGAGTCTTTGGTTGCATTAGCGATGGGTTATCGGTTGACAGGGCGTGAGGTGTGTTGGGAATGGTATCAAAAGATGCACGATTACGCCTGGTCACACTTTGCTGATTCCGAGTATGGTGAATGGTTTGGCTACCTGAATCGGCGTGGAGAAGTATTGTTGAACCTCAAAGGTGGCAAATGGAAAGGATGTTTTCATGTACCGCGTGCATTGTACCTTTGTTGGCAGCAATTTGAGGCATTGCAAAACCTGGGGCGGTAAACAACGCAGTCAGTTTAATCTTCAGGGAAAACGCATCTTATTTTTTATGCTCAAAGAATTATTTGACGGCGTAGACCATACAACCGATCCACTTTGGATAGTGAAATACTACTTTAATGCAATAGGAGGTATCTCTTTTCCTACAGCATTAAATTATCTTCTTGAAGGTACTGGTTATGGTGATGAATATAATATGTGTGAATTTCCTTGTGAAGATGAGGATGATATGTTTGAAGGAGTTCGCTTTTGCTTTCTGGATAAAGATGAAATAATAGTTTCTCAGGACATATTCAAAAAACATCTCAAAATAGCGGCTGAAAGGTACATTGAACTTAATCCAGAAAGAGCAGATGAAGTTCAAAATATACTCAAAAAATTATCTGAATAGCACTGGCAAGTTAAGTGATTAGATGAGGTTTTTTACTCCGTTAATGAGGTTTTAACTGCCAAGGTTAACGATTCGCTTACTCGATTTCACCTTCCAATCAGTAGCGATTCCTGGATTTGAAGATGCATTATTAGACTTGAATCGGTTGTTTGTAGAGGGTACTAATGATTGATTTTCGCTCATTTTTTAAAGTGAGTTAAGCTACTTATGCTTATTAGACAAACTAAACACAAAATGATTTAATTATAGGTATTGCCCAAACAAAAAACTTTTAATATGAGAAAACTGTCTCTGATTCTTCCCTTAGCTATCCTAGCTTTTGGCAGTGTAGTTGTTAAGAGCCAAGAAATCTCCTCACCCAATACTTACACTCAATCTGTTACCCGTGAAGTTTTAGCGAGTGGTTATCCTACTCAAGATCAAAAACAGATTCTTGAGCTTGTACGCTATACCATCGCACCAAGAGCAAAACTCCCTACTCATACTCATCCGGGAATGCAGATTGAACGAGTAGAGGCGGGAAGTTTAACTTATACTGTTGTGCAAGGAGAAGCTAAAGTAACGAAAGCTAACGGCACAGAATTGATTCTTCAAAAAGGGAAAACTATACAGCTTACAGTGGGAGATTCTTTAGTTGAATCTGCTGGAATGGTTCATTATGCAGAAAACCAAACAAACAAGCCGATTATTTTGTTGTCTGCTTCTCTATTTAATGCTAATCAACCAAAAGCTATTTTAACCAATACTCAAAACAGATGAATTCGATGATAATTGCAGGTTTAATTGAGTTTTATTCCTATACATTTTTATTTTTAGACAAAATCTAAGCAGTATTGAGTAGATATAGCGTTTCCTAGTCTGTTGAGGTACAAATCTCTGCGTACCTCTGCGCTTTACTTTGCGTCCCTTTGCGTTTCAAAATATTATCTGTACCTCACGTAACTGGTAATCGCTATAGTAAGTCGAACTTTAGAAAAATACTTTCCCTAATGCTTGTTGCTAACTTAAGTAATCTTACAGTGGGGCAGTAACAAACAGGAAAGCTATAAAAGCAACAAAGCTTTGGAGTCACGAGCAAATGACAAGTCGAGAATTGCCAGATTCTCACCAAGAAATCCTGTTAGAAAGGTATCAAGTGCAACAGGAGTTAGGCAAAAAAGCGGGACGGCGATCGCTGCTAGTTCGTGACTTACAAACTCTAGAATTAGTAGTAGTCAAAATACTGTCCTTTGGTAATGAATTTGAATGGAACGACCTCAAACTGTTTGAGCGAGAAGCTGAAACTCTCAAAGCACTTGCTCACCCAGCCATTCCTCGCTACCTTGACTACTTTGAGCTAGATTCACCCAATAGTAGAGGATTTGCACTCGTACAAAGTTATATCCCAGCCCAATCTCTAGAAGCACAACTCAAAGCTGGGCGTAGTTTCAGTGAAGAAGAAGTCAAAGAACTAGCAAAAGCTATTCTAGAAATTCTCAAATATCTGCATAGCCGTCAACCGCCCGTGATTCACCGTGATATCAAGCCAAGCAATATTCTATTAACAAATCGCTCTGGTAATAGTGTGGGTGAAGTCTACTTAGTAGATTTTGGTTCAGTGCAAACCATCGCCAGAACAAGCAGTACTATGACAGTTGTGGGTAGTTACGGCTATATGCCACCAGAGCAATTTAATGGTAAAGCTACTCGTGCTTCTGACCTTTACAGTTTGGGAGCAACTTTAATTTATTTAGTAACAGGTCAGCATCCAGGCGATTTACCACAAACAGACTTACGAATTGAATTTGAACAGGCTGCTAATATTAGTCTTGCTTTTAGCGGTTGGTTAAGGCGCATCACAGAACCTATTATGAGTAAACGCTTGGCTTCCACTGAAGATGCTATGCGAAGCTTGGAGAAAGGAGAAGAGGATAATCACAGTCAGCTTAGGGGCACGGCAATTAATTCAATTCCTAAAAAACCTCATGGTAGTAAAATTTTGTTGAATAGGAATGCTAATTTTATAGATATTATCATTCCAGGAGCAGGATTATTATCTATTCAAACACTTACATTTATAATTCTCTACTTTTTTATACTTTTTATGATGAGTATTCCGCTTTTAAGTGGTGATGGGAGTAGTTTATTTAGAGGTATTTTAGTCATTTCCCCGGTAGCCTTTTTTCTGATTTGTATATGTGTATTTGGGCGAAAGCGACTTTACATAAATCGACAGCAGATTTATTTGATTTATAAAATATTTAAGCTTGAGCGTCACAATCCGCTTCCAAGCTCTAGAGGCGAGATTCTGCGTTTAGATATAAACAAAAGTGATTTCAATAGATATTACTTTACAATATGGGCAGGTATAAAAAAATATGTAATTTCCAGTAGTGAACTCGATATTTTTACTGTAACTCTTTTGGAACTTGACTGGCTAGCTCATGAACTCAGCGATTGGCTAGGCTTACCAATTACAAAAAAGTAAACTTTGTAGAGTAATCTGCTTATTTTTATTGTTCAGTGTCTTCATTATTAATCACAAACTAAATTCGGCTGCGCCATCCTCATCTACATCTGCATCCTTACCCATAGCAGTAGGTTTAAACTTAGAGCCATGAATTAATTCACCAAACACAATCCCTGAATTTTGGTGAAGAATATTCAGCACACTCATAAAATCTCGTACAATTTCCCCTGGTGTCAGTAATGCTTCTGCACCCAAGCGATTAATAATTTCTTGCACAAACTCTTTCAACTCACGATTTGTCAAAGTCTGTTCATAGCCAAAATTGAGTGCATGAATCTCAGCTAAACGTTGCAGAAGCGTCAATATTTCTCCTTCACTCAACGGATTTAGGCGAATCACTGGCCCTAGATGTTCCTGAACATTAGCTTGGGCAACAAAACGGCTTTCTTTTGTGCGTCTTTGCCAAGCTTGGTCTGCAAAAAGCCCCCGTTTCGGGTCTTCTAAAAACTTAGTTGTTCCACCAACAACAATGCCAAGATGTTCTGCTTTACATTGCATGGTATCATTAAACATTGCTAGGAGTCGATTATAATTCTTTTCCCGCGTGACTGTAGTAGATATTTGATATAAATGTACAGCTTCATCAACTAAAATTAACAGTCCTTTATAGCCAATTTCAGCCACAAATTTCGCAAACAGTTTTATATAGTCATACCAACTATCGTCATCAATAATGACGCGCACTCCTAAAGCAGCCTTCGCCTCAACCTTAGTAGTAAATTCTCCCCGCAACCAACGCATTGCTGCATTTTTTAAATTATCATCATCCATTCGATAGCCACGCCAGTAAGCGATAATCACGCTACCAAAATCGAAACCGTGAACTAAATCTTCAATATACTGAACTACTTCTCTAATTTTCGCTTCAACTTGGTCATCAAAACCATCGTCATTTGGACGCATTTCAGTTTCTTTAACCACTTCTTGTTGAATTTTATTAATCCATCCTTCTAAAATCGAGACTAAAGCACCACCATCAGGACGAGTTTTTGTAGCTAGGTGGCTCATTAATTCTCGATAGGTAGCAACACCTTCATTGTTACTTCCAGCTAATCGCCGTTCGGGAGATAAATCAGCATCAGCTACTACAAAAGCTTGCTCCATAGCGCGGTTGCGAATTAGTTGTAATAAAAAACTTTTCCCAGAACCGTAGTTACCAATTATGAAGCGAAATGCTGCGACACCTTCTGCAATATCATCGAGATTTTGTAATAGGCTTGTTAGTTCTTTTTCTCGACCTACTGCGATATATTCAACTCCCACTCTTGGTACTACCCCCGCACCAAGGGAATTGATTAAAGCAGTGGAGATTTTTTTTGAGATTTTGAGCTTTGCCATGTATTACACTTCACTTTATTCTAAACGCAGAAGCACGCGGTAAGTAGGTAAGGGGTATCATCTTACTACTAAATCTTACGACGGCAATAACAATTTAATTTGACGAAGTATGTCTGGTCATGAGGCCTTCATACATCGCAATCATTTTTTTGACATCTGTTATATGCTCCTGATAAACTTTTGGACTTTCGGAATAAGAATTGATTATTAATTCCCCAATAGTATCATTTGCACGTTCATTTATAGAATCGATTAATAAATTTGGCATAGTGATATTTGCTTCGGCAATTTTTTTAATAGCACTATTGGGATTATCTTGTTCGACTATAGCTTTTAATACTTGTAACTCATGTCCTGGAAGATTTCCGAGAAAATTAGTCCATTCTTCAGAGATATTTTCCAATGTCTCAACTTCCGAATTTTTAATTACATCTGAAGATTCAATTATTTCGGAAAATGGAAACAACTCAATATCATCTTCTTGGGAATTATCAGATAAAGACTCTAGATTGAATGTTTCTACTTGTTGTAGTAATTCCCATACTTGATTTTGTAATGAGTCTCGTTCTTCTTGCAATAATGAAACTTGGCCTTGTAATTGCTGTAATTCGGCTTTGTGTTCTGCCAGTTGGGTTTGTGAAGAATTAACAATAGCTTGGATATTTTCTCTTTCCGTTTTGGTTGCTACCAGCAATTGATGATTTTGGGTTGTCTCAACTTCTAGCTCTTGAATTGCAATTCGCAGTTCGTATAATTTTTCTTCTAATTGGGGTTTGAGTCTGCCTAAAAGAGTTAAATTACTTTCAATTTCTTGTTTCTCGTGTTGTAGCTCAGAAATTTGACTTTGCAATTGAGCGATTTCAGCGCGAGATACATTACAATTTGACTCTAAGCGGCGCTTCTCTGCGGTGAGAATAGAAAAAGCATTATTCAATTCAGTTTGATTGTTCTGCAAATTACTAATTTCCATTTGCAGGCTAGTAACTTCGGTTTCTAATTGCTTCTTTTGTCCGGCAAATGTTCTTAATTCTCGATGTAAACTATCTCTTTGGCTACGACTTTCTATAACTTGATTTTGCAACTGTTGTGATTCAGCATACAGTGAATTATGATGTTCTTCAATTTGATTGATTTCTCTGACAACACGAGCCTTTAATTCCTCCATATCTTTAATTCGCTTGCGGAGCGAACCTAAAACAAACATTTCATAATTTCTACGCCGCTTGTCTATGAATAATGCTGTTGTATGGATAGTAACGGCAGTAATTACACCTGTGAGAAAGGCTTTATTAAAATCCCAGCTTGGGACAAGGCTAAGACCAAAACTCACACTAAAGGCAACTATCACTAGTATAAATCTATTGCCGATCGTTACTGATTGCATATTGCTGGTTTTTAGCGTAGTTAAATTATCTAAATAAGTAGCTCTCATAGTAATTTATAATTCGTAATGACGCTCTCTACGAGACGCTAAAAGCGTAGCTTGCTTCTCTGAAAGAGTACGTGGACTTGCTACCGCTACACTAGCGTAATTCGTAATTAAACAACACATATACATAAAATACTTAATGTAAGTGGTTTATAATTTATTGTTCTGTTTGTTATTCAAGATATTTTTCCCAGATTTGGGATCGTAATTGTTATGAAATCTTTAATTTTAGTTAATATTGCATAACATTGTTCTGGAAGTTACAAAAAAGCGCAATCATTAATGAAATAATTTTAATGTTAAGTGTTGGATATATTTTTATTTGCATGAAAAATTGTTAAATCTGCTTTTAAAAAATCAACAAACTGCCGTGCTGTACGTCCAGAACGACCATTATGACGAGTTGCCCATTGTAATGCCTGAAATTCTAAATCTTCTTGGGTAATATTAATTTCAGCTTGTGCCGCGAGATGTTGTACAATTTTTAAATAAGTTTTCTGATTGGCTGGTTCAAAAGTTAAGGTTAAACCAAAGCGATCGCTAAACGAAAGCTTCTCCTGCATCGTATCCCAGGCATGGATTTCCTCGTTATCCTTGGGGGTAGGTCTATCCACAAAAAACTCCCGAATCAAGTGGCGGCGATTGGAAGTAGCATACACAACTACATTTTGAGGCCGTGCTGTTAAATTACCTTCTAAAACTACCTTGAGGGCTTTAAAGGCATCATCATCTTCTTCAAATGAAAGGTCATCGACAAAGATAATAAATTTTTGTGACACACCTCGTAAATGTTCCACGATTTTTGGTAGGTCTTTTAAATCGGATTTTGCCACTTCCAACAAGCGGAGGCTGCGTTGGGCTTTGCCCTTGCCGAAGGCATCGCTATATTCATTCAACAAAGATTTCACTAAAGAAGATTTGCCAGAACCGCGACTACCGTAAAGTAATACATGCAGTGCCATCTCTCCTGATAATAAAAACTCTGTATTTTTCAGCAAAGCATCTTTTTGAGATTCGTAACCGACAAGCGAACTCAGTTTAACCGGGTCAGAATATCTAATACCGATAAACTGCCCAGATTGCCAGCGTAAAGCGCGATATTCTGCAAATAAACCAGAGCCACATTGCTGATAATAAGCTGCTAACTCTTCTACAGCATCACCCCAATTATCTAACTCTTGTAAATATGTAATGAATTTTGTCTCTACTCCTAGCAATTCTTGCTCTTTATACCACACTACTGGTGAAATCGGCATGTGAGCTACGTTTTGTACCCACTCGCTCAAAGAAGCGCTGCTACACTCATAAAGGCTTTGCAATACTTGTAAATCATGCTGAACTGCTGTTATTAAAGCTGGGGGCAAATCTTCAAATTCTTGCACTCCCGCCAGCCTTGTAAAAGGATTCTCACAAAAGAGAATTTGAGTAATTAAATAGTCTTCCCAGTTTTGATTTCTAGCAGCTAAAGCGTAAAAGTAATTGCCGTAAGCTTGGAGACAACCCCGTGCATCAGTGTCGGTGTAACGTATAGCTTGCAACAGTTCCAGAAATGCTATGCCGACTTCGCCTTGCAGAACAGATTGGTACAGTAAAAGTGAGGCTGCTTGGCGCTGGAGATATTGAATCTTTGTATATGAAGAAGTATTTGCCATTGGCATCGCTTGATTATCCATCAAATCAACTGTGTGGTATAGCTAAATAGCTATGGTAAATTGTCTGCTGACCCTGGCAGTAAAGTCAAAGTCTACATAGGTTTTAACAATGAATTTAAGTATAATTGCTGCTTTTGCCTACGGTATATTAGCGATTGTTGGTGGGGTTATTGGCTACATTCAAGCTACAAGTAAGGTTTCACTCTTAAGTGGTAGCATTAGCGGTTTATTACTAATACTTGCCGCTTACTTTCAACTCCAAGGACAAACTTGGGGTGCGATTTTAGCAGTGTTAGTTACTGTTGTTTTAGTAGTTTTCTTTGCATTGAGATTGGCAAAAACACGCAAGTTTATGCCTGCGGGATTAATGACAATTTTGGGTATGTTGGCATTGGCGGTGATGGTGAATCAATTTGTGGCTTTAAGGTAGCATTAGTCTCTCAGCAATAACCACCCTCCTGTTTTTTTTGGTGTAGCATGAGTTTCTCTGCTTTGAATTATATTAGTACATTTATATTACTGTAATTTGTTACCTTTGCCTAACAACTTCTAGCATTCTTAATGAGTTATAGCGATTTCTGTCTAAATAAACGTGAATTCGACGGCTTATATAGTGTCCGCAAAATTCGCTCAATCGAAAAGACCTCTCCCTGATTTTACTTGGCAAAATCGTTTCTCTTCGACTCGGAGAGGGACAGCCTTGAACTTAAGTTCAAGGCAGGGAGAGGTTTATCAAACTCACGTTAAATAAGGTAAACGGGTAGAGACGCACAGTACCTTTATCAAGGTGAGTCAAATTGTTGGCAAATATAGCTGAGTGCTGAGTCAAAACCGAGTTGTTTCAAAACAAGGAAAATTTCTCATTTTAGTAGTTCGGCACCTCCTCGTTGTGGTGGCTGTGGGGTAGTTGATGTAGTCGGACTGGGTGCGGTATTGGAATTAGGAGATAGGGTATTTTGAGAAGCAGGATTAAATATATTGACTAAGACTTGTACTAGGGCATCTCGTTGGCTGCGGGTGAGACTTTTGATAGCTTTGCGATCGCCTTCTATCGGATTTTCCCGTAGTGCATCATTTCCTGGATAGGTAGTATCATACATAATTTCGTTCACACCCAGGTAATCAGCTAAAGTCAGCTTCCAATCTAAGCGATAAATAGGGGCCCGCCCTTTGGTATAAATGTGATATCTAATTAGGCGATTTGCTAAGGTGTTGTTTTCGGCAACTTTCCCATTTTCTTTACTGATATACTTATTTTCCCGTGGAAAATCTGGCAATTGTTGATACACCAGCTGCCAAACATCGCTAGGCGTGATTCTCTGTGCAGAAGCAGGTTGGATACTAAATAAATTTCTATGTATTGATTTATCCGCTCCTGAACTTAAAACAATTACACTCACTAGTATTAAGGTAAGCAGTAGTGGTGTTAGCGGTAGCGGGGCGTTTCGCTTGTACTGAGTTGTGAGTTTTGAGAAAATTGATTTAAATAGAAATTTTTTCTTTTTCATAAAACAATATTTTGGGCGTTGCTGAGTGGAAAGATGAATTTGCCTGATTCAGAATTCTGAATTCTGAATCAGGCAAATTCAGTACTCAGCACTCAGCACTCAATCTTATAGTTCGCCGATAATTTCTGGTTGAGTCAATTCATCGGACATTTCGATAATTGCCCTTAGCACCGGCTTCATCATTGCATCTTCGTTAGTTTCAAAGTCTTCGTAACGCCGACGTTTAGCACGATTTGCTACCTGAACCGTAATGCGGTATCGATTTGAGGCTGCACTAATCAAATCCTCAGCACGGTGCATAATCTGAGATTGAGTTGTCTCGAACTTAGAACGCTTTAGCATAATCAGTGGTTCTTGGGGTCATTCTCCAGTGTAACAGTACTAAATCAGTCTACTGCCGTCTGTTAAATCGCCAGCAACCTCTCTATTGATAGAGGCTAAGATATTTTAGTCACTTTATAAGTAACTTATAGTATTAAATAACGCACCTCATGGCTGACCTTGTGGAAACTGCGATCGCAGCGGGTAATTTCAATACCCTAATAAAGGCTGCTAAAGCTGTAAATTTCATCGAAACTTTGAAAAGCCCTGGTTCTTTCACGCTCTTTGCACCGACTGACGAAGCTTTTGCTAATCTGCCAGAGGGAACTTTAGACTCGCTACTACAAGATATCCCCAAGCTTCAGAAAATTGTGGCGTATCATATCGCTAGTGGGGATGTCAGGTCTGATGATTTGGTACAGATTAACGAGGCAGAGACGCTTGAAGGGTCAATTGTCGCCATTGAATCTGCCGACGGTAAATTTAAGGTAAATAACGCCAATGTCATAAAAACAGATATCTTAACAGACAATGGCGTGATCCATATCATTGATGCGGTGTTGATGCCTGCAATGGTGGCGGGGAAGTAATTTATGGGATGTGGGGCATTGGGAAAGAGGACGCAGAAGGCAGGAGGCAGGAGGCAGAAGTTCTAAAATGTTTGAATTTTGAATTTTGAATTTTGAATTGATTTCTCCCCCTGCTCCCCTGCTCCTTGTCCCCCAGTCCCCAATACCTAATCCCCAGTCCCCAGAATGCAGCCACTGCGTGCAGGAACAGTCAATGACAACTGCTGAGTTTCTCCTTTACTATTCCACTCAACTTCAGCAGTGCCATATAAAAGCTTGTTGGGTTGAGTACGCAAAGTAGCGACATCTGCATTCGCTGCTGCCGAACTTGTGCCAGCGTTGATGGCAATTATTAATTCTTCTGTCCCCAAAGTTCGCGCAAAGATATAAAGTTCTCCTTGAGCAAAAAGAACTTGATAATCACCTGTACGCAAGGCTGGGTAAGTGTGGCGGAGGGCAATTAACTGGCGGTGAGTATTGAAAATTTCTTGATTCCAGTTACTCTCTAAAGGAAAACCACGGCGTGAGTCGGGGTCTATTGCACCAGGTAAACCAACTTCATCACCGTAGTAGATGCTGGGGGCGCCGGGAAAGGTGAGTAACAGTAGAGTTGACAATTCTATACTGGCGATATCGCCGCCTGCAATAGTCATCAATCGGGCTGTATCGTGACTTGCAAGCAAATTGAGTTGAGTTAGCTGAATTTCCCAAGGGTAAAGTTGCAGTACTTCTTGGATTTTGGTGGCGTACTCGGCAGCAAATAAGGGTGGGTAGGGTTGATAGTCGCGGCTTTGGACTTGTTCTAAGACTACGCGATCGCCTGCTGCAAAGGCAATTGTTGGCCCAGCAAATAGATAATTCATCACGCCGTCAAATTGCGTTCCATCCAACCACTCGCGGGAATCTCCCCAGACTTCGCCCACAATATAAGCTTCGGGATTGATGGCTTTGACGCGATCGCGAAATTCCTGCCAAAAACCAGGAGTTTTAATTTCAAATGGTACATCCAATCGCCAACCATCAATGCCGAATTTAATCCAATATTCGGCAATTTCCATAATGTATTCTCGTACTTCTGGATTACCGTGATTAAATTCTGGCAAGGCGCGATTTCCCGCCCAACCCACGTAGTTAGCAGGGAATTCCCCATTGTATGATGAAAGGGGCCAGCCTTCAATTTTGAACCAATTTACCCAAGGTGAATGGGGCCCATTCTCTAAAACGTCGTGGAAAAAGAAAAAGCCCCGGCTAGAATGGTTAAATACCCCATCCAGAACGACTTTGATATTCCGTTGATGGGCTGCATCGAGCAATTCTTTAAAAGCTTCGTTGCCCCCTAACATCGGGTCAACTTGGTAATAATCGTGGGTATGATAGCGGTGATTGCTGGCGGATTGAAAAATGGGTGTGAAATAAATCGCGTTAATCCCCAAATTCTGAATGTAATCTAAACCCTCCATAATGCCCCATAAATCGCCGCCTTTATAGCCTTGTAGGGTTGGCATAGAATCCCAATCTTCCCAACGGGCCTCTTGCAATAACCGTTTGCGTGGCTGTTTGCTTCTGGCAAAACGATCTGGGAAAATTTGGTAGAAAACAGCGTGCTTCACCCAGTCTGGTGTTTGAATTTGCATGAATAACTCTTTGTATGTTCAGAAGCGATCGTTGCAAATATTAGCTTCTTTATGGCTCTTACTTATGATAGAGAATCTGTGATTTCTCAGTATTCATTAGTGATTTAGCCTTTTTCATGCTGTTTTATACGCAAATGTTATCAGTCTTAACTATTTTGACTACAATTTATTTTAGTTTTTAACAGTTCATATACACAGACTCCTCACTGATTGCATTCTGAGCCTTAAATCTTCTTTAATAAATTTATTTATTACTTAATTCTTCTTAATTTTATTTTCTTCACTTTGTCCGTAATGATTTAGGCAGATGATGGATTAGTTTAATAGTTTCATAAAAATTACTGTTACCTCAGATTTTGGGAATTATTAAATGCAACCGAGCGAAGATGTCTCAGGAACCACAGAAAATCACTATGAGGGATACGCAATTCCAGAATATGAGTTAAGAATTAGCAATTGTCTTAAGAATAACTCTTACCTCCTAAGCTTATTTGATGTTATCTATAAAATAAATAGATAACTATAGTCGCATCAAATAATCAAAGCAAAAAAACTACATAGACTGTGTTAATCCGAGAGCGACTGATCCTGCTATAACCACTACTTTGTTGACGGCAACTCAATTTAATTTAAGGTAAAAATGAGACACGAAAAACTTTCTCCTGGACTACTTTTGGCATATCAAGACTATCAAAATGAAGGAGATCGAGCTTTAGTTACACACAAGCGATCGCTTGGCATCATTGCCCACAAAAGCCCGGTTAAGCCCACTAAGAGCGTCGTTTTTATCTACTGCGACCCTGATGCAGACTTAAGTTATTTATCACAATATAATATTGAAGTTAATCAAAACTCCGGGAGTGTGCGGACAGCTTTTTTACCCATAGATAGTTTAGATGTCTTATCTGAAGAAGATGTGATTGTGCGGATTAAGCCATCACGCAAACTTCATTTGAGGATGGACACTGCAATGGGAACAGTCAAACTACCGGAATTTAAGAATCAAACCGGACTGACTGGTAAAGGAGTAATCATCGGCATTATAGACAGTGGCATCGATCCGAAACACCCCGCTTTTGCTGGACGAATTTTACACATTTGGGATCAAACACTGCCAGGGCCAGGAGTCACAGAGGGCGGCTATGGAGCTGAATTTAGCGGAGCGCAACTGACGGTTTCTCAGGATACTGGCGGTCATGGTACTCACGTCGCTGGCATTGCCGCTGGTGCCGATGCTTGTTATAGCGGTGTCGCACCAGAAGCGGAATTAGTTGTTGTCAGGTCAGATTTACAAGATGCCCACATTGCAGATGGTGTGCGTTACATTTTTCGAGTTGCTAGAGAGTTGGGACGCCCAGCAGTGGTGAATCTCAGCTTGGGCGGACACGCTGATGCTCATGATGGTAGCGATTCCTTATCCAAAGTTATTGATGCCGAAACTGGCCCTGGAAGAATTGTTTGCTGTGCTGCGGGTAACGAAGGAAACGATAACATTCATGGACAAGCGACAATACCCAGTGGACGCACTCGTGGTATGCGCTTCAATGTTCCTTTGAATCAAGTAGGCATCGTTTGGTTAAACGCTTGGTATGCCAAAGACAGCGAATTAGAAGTATCTGTGCGGAGTCCGAACGGTTTTGTTACTCCCTTCCAAAAAATCATCACTGAAGGTAATGCCGCCCAAGATTATCAATTACCAGATGCACGGGTGCAATTAGCGACACCAGCACCAGACCAAGCCAACGGCGACCATAATTTCTTTGTGCAAATACGCGGTATTGACCCCTCGCCAGTCATGGGAGGTATTTGGCAGTTGCGAGTCCGCAACACTTCTTCAACTGACACATGTTTAAATGTGTGGACACTAGATGATACTTCGTCAGTATTTTTTACAGGTAAAAGTGTGAAAGATGCCTTAAAAATTGGTTCGCCGGGAGCCGCCAGCAGTGCAATTACAGTTGCCGCCTATACTACTAAAACCAAGTACACAGATATTGATGGCCAAGTGCGAGAAATAGGCTTAGAATTGGATACTATTTCGGAATTTAGTAGTGAAGGGCCTCTACGCAATGATGGGCAGAAGCCGGATGTAGCAGCACCAGGAGCGATGATTGTTTCCACGCTTTCTGCTGATGCTAATTTTGACCGCTCATCGATGATTAATTCCAAGTTTGTGGTGCAGGCTGGTACCAGTATGGCGACACCGTTTGTAAGTGGGTTAGTAGCACTGCTGTTGCAGCGAGATCCCAAACTCGATCCGGCTGCTGTCAAAGACTTGCTACGTAAAAATAGTGCAATTCCCGGCAAACCCGCAGGCACATTTGATGATAAATGGGGTTATGGAGTAATTAACGCTTTGAATCTGTAATTAGACTGAAAATGATGGATATTATTTCTGTACAAGGGTAGGTAACAACAACCTATAAATTTGATAAGTTAGGGTAGACAATTATTGCCTACCCTGTTTACCAAGGAGTTGCTGGTGAATTATCAGAAACTAGATGCCGCTCTTGCGATAGCACTAAATGATATTAAAGATTCAGAAGAAACTAGTTTGGCAGTTTTTATCCATACTGAACCAATTTTAAACTCGGCTGCAACTGCTGTTTTAAAAAATTTAGGCGTTAGTGGTGTTAGCAGTGGCAAAGATATTTTTACAGCAACACTTTCACCAAATGCCATTTCCCAGTTATCAGAGCAACCTTGGGTGAAGTATTTGAAGCGATCGCAGCAATTAGGTTTGGTTAATAGGAGAATAAATATAGGCAAGTTGGGCGTTTAATGGGTATTGCCTACCTTTTGTACAGATAATTTTTTGATGTTACTGTGAATCAGGTTTTGGTTTTTCTGGAAACTTACACTTCACTTGAATTTCCAGATTACTTTCAGCAGAGCCTTCTGTAATGTAAGGAATGCCAGCCTTCCCACCCAGCTTAATGCCAAATTTAAGACTTACCTCCTCAATATCCGCAGTATTAAAGTCTTTAAAAGCACTCAGAGCATAGATAGTATAAGAGCGAATCATTTGCCGAGCTTGTTGCATCCGAGCGATCGCATCTGTTCGGACATCCTTGTATTCTATGCCATCGTCGTCCTCCTCAATTTCCGAACTTATTTCGGTGGCTGTGACGTTAATCTCAATCTGCTCAATCTCTCCATCTGCTTGGAAAAATAGTTGCTGTACTTCTGACATAAGCTACCTCAATTAAAGTTTTGTAACGTATCTGAATAAATTTCAGCTTGCTTGCAGAAAAATAACAGATGGTATTGTTTCTAGTAACACAGCCATTGATTGTGTCTGTCAAGATTATCCCGCATTTACCAACCCAAGGTGTGTTAAATGGCACGATACGCGCTTGTTATTGGTATCGCCGAGTATCTCAGCCCATCATTACCGCGTTTGTCGAAGACTACAAATGATGCTGAGGCTATAGCACAACTCTTAGAGCTGTATGGTGATTTCCAGTCTGTAAAAAGACTACCTCAGCGCTGGAATAAAGATAAAAACGGCTATGAAATAGCAGCGTCAAAAGTTACTGGCGCTCAACTTGGCCAAGATTTGAGAACGTTTTTACTAGAGCAAGCTGCTAATAATGAAGCGCTGATTTATTTTAGCGGACACGGTTTTACTATTTCTGATAATTTGGGACAACAAAAGGGATATTTGGCAAGTTCCGATTGTCAGATTGAATTTAAAGAAAACGAAAATGTTGAGCAAAAATATGGTATTCCTCTGGATAGCCTCAACGATTTAATTCAAGAGTCGCAATTGAGTAGTTTAGTGATGCTACTCGATTGCTGTCATAGCGGCTATTTCTTAGAAAGACAATTAATAGAAAGAACTCTTAACGCTTTCAGTTCGCAAAAAGATTATTACTTAATTACAGCTTGTCGTGGCTTTGAGCGCGCCGGACTAATTAAGAGTGAAGAATATAGTATTTTCACAGGTGCAGTTGTTAAGGGATTGGCAATAGAAAATGCAAGTAGTAATAGTAGGCGAATAAGTGGCGATCGCTTGTTTGATTTTGTCAGCAACGAACTTAAAGGTTCTGTACAAGAGCCGATTCGCATGGGTTGGGGACGTTCGATTACTTTAGTGACTTATCCCCAATTAGATATTCCCACAGGCGAAAAAATTGCTTTCAACCAGGAAAATCCCTATCGGGGACTTTATGCATTTGAATCAGAGCAAGCGCAATATTTTTGCGGACGAGATGAAGCAGTACGCACACTAATTTTGCGTTTAGCAGAGAGTCGATTTTTAGCTGTCATTGGCTATTCAGGTAGTGGTAAATCTTCCTTAGTAAAAGCAGGTTTGTTACCACAACTAAAAGGCGATCGCCTCCCTGGAAGCAGTCAATGGGAAATCGCATCTTTTACACCAGGAGAACACCCTTTAGGTAAACTTGTTGATATTTTGACTCAACAACAGCAGCAAAATCAGCCACATCTATTGTTTATCGATCAATTTGAAGAAGTATTTACCCTTTGTCAAGACGATGAGGAACGCAAAGCTTTTATCCGCTTAGTAGCACAGGAAGTAAAAAAGGCTGAGGCAGAAACGCGGATAATTTTGACAATTCGCGGTGATTTCTTAAATCGTTGTGCTGACTATTTAGAAATTATTACTCTCATCAATAGCATTCCTCCCACATCATTCATCGTTACACCGATGTCTTTTGCTGAGTTAGAAGAAGCAATTGAAAAACCTGCAAAATTGCATGGTGTAACATTCGAGCATGGTTTAGTTTCGCAAATTTCTGCTGATGTAATCAACCGTCCGGGTGCATTACCCATACTGCAATATGCGCTTAAAGAGTTGTGGCGAGTTTGCATTGAAGAACCTGAATCGCCAAAACCACTTTTAACTCATGAAGGCTATGAGGAAATTGATGGGGTCAAAGGAGCTTTAGACAAACGAGCGACAATTTTGTATCAAAGTTTAACAACTATAGATCAAGCCTTTGCGCGTTGCTTGTTTATGGAATTAGTGCAGTTAGGTGAAGCTGGAGAAGTGACGCGGCGGCGTGCTAGCTGGGAGAGATTAGAAGTAGTTGCAGATTCTCCACAACAATTACAACGGGTTGTAGGATTACTGACAGGTTCTCAACAACGTTTAATTATCACTGATGAAAAGACAATAGAAGTTGCTCATGAAGCACTTTTATCAGAGTGGAAATTATTAAATACTTGGATTGCTGAAAATTTAGAGAATATTCGTCTCAGTCGTTCTTTAGAGGAAGATTGCCAGGAATGGCTACAAAGATTTAATAAATCAAATGAAGCACTATTGGTAGGTGCAAAATTGGCTGTAATTTCTGAGTGGGTGAATAAAACTCAGCCAAGACTTACGCCATTAGAATCAGAATTTTTGCATAAAAGTTTGGAGAGACGCGACAGAGAAATTCAAGCTCAATTAGAACAAGAACGCCAATTGCGAGAAGCGGCTGAAGCCAGAGCCAAGGCAGAAGAAGAAAAAGTTAAACAGCAAAAAGCCAAAGTTAAAGCTGAAAGGCAAAGAACCCAGGCGATTGCAGTGTTAGCAGTTATATCAATTGCATCAGCAGGGTTGTGGGTTAAATCCGAAAAGCATAATGCAGAATTAGTCAAAATGGGAGAAGCAAATACATGGATTAAAGTGTCTCAAACATTACTTGATGCCGATAAGCAACTTGAAGCATTAATGGCAAGTGTACAAGCACTACAGGGATTAAAAAAGGTAGATGCAAAACAACTGAAGCAACTGCAATCTATTATTTATACTGTGAAAGAGCATAATCGATTAGAAGGCCATAAAGATATATACGGTTATCCAGATAAGGTTTGGGGTGTGAGTTTTAGTCCTGACGGTAAAATAGCCTCTTCTAGTTACAACCAGCAAATCAAGATTTGGGATAAAAATGGCAAGTTCTTATACGATTTATCTGGACATAATGGTGGAGTTTGGAGTGTAAGATTTAGCCATAATGGGAAATTTTTGGCCTCTACAAGTCAAGATAAAACGTTCAAGCTTTGGAATATAGACGCGAAAGAACATAAACCAATAAAAACTTTTACAGGTCATAATAATACTGTTTATGATGTTAGTTTTAGCCGAGATGATAAAATTATTGCTACTGGCGATCGGAATGGAATCATAAAAGTTTGGCACACTGATATTCAAAAGAACCCACCTCAACCCCTTAACACATTAAATATCGTAGAAGTACTTAAAAAGGAGGGATATAATGTAAATATGCAACATCGAGTTAACAGTTTAGACATTGACCCTAATGACAGTTCAAAAATTGCTTACGTCGATGATGATGGTAGTGTAAGAATTTGGGATTGGAAAAAAAATGATACTCCCCCAGAAAACATTGGTACACATGGTCAAAAAGCTTTGTATATAGTTAGATATAATTTACAGATAAAAAACTTACTAGCTTCTGCCGATGAACATGGTAATATATTTATTTGGAATACTAAAAATCAAGAGAAAAAACCGATAGCAATAATCAATAATGCTCATGCAGGTATAATATACGGCTTAGATTTTAGTCCTGATGGTAAAATACTCGCTTCTGGCGGTGTTGATGAAACTGTAAAAGTTTGGGATGTAGATAAAGCTATTAATGGAGAAATTTCTTTAATAGCAACTCTAAAAGGACACACTCAGCAAGTTAATCGGCTAGAGTTCAGTCGTGATAATAATATAATTGGTTCTTCCAGTAACGATGGAACTGTAAGACTCTGGAAGTGGCAAAGCAGTTTTAGAAAAAATGTTACCCCCGAAGTGGAAAACTTGTTAAAGTATGGGTGTAAATTTTTAGAAGAATATTTACAAACCAATAAAAATATACCAGATTGGTTATTCAACCAATCTGATATCTGCTCTTTTAAGGAAAAGTGAACAATTTAACTATTTAAAATGCTGTTTTAGTTGTGAATTTGACCCTTATTATTGCTTGAGTTTTGGCCAATTCTTTGATTGACTTTTGATATTACTTGATTGTCATTTGGTTGATTATGTTCATTGGGATCTCCTTGATTCTTTGTACCAGAACTTTCTTGATTCTTTTTATCAGAACTTCCGTTGAGAAGAACACCATCCTTAGCTATCAAGCCAAACTGCCTCTCATCAATCCACTCATTCTTCAGTAATGACCACCAATCAGTAGCTAACCCCTGTAATACATACTCATAGGGTAGCCAACCATAACCGTCCTTACCCCAATCTTCACCCCAGCAATTTCTAATTAGCAAAGCTCCTTGAGTTGTAAAATTTTTGTCAGAATCGTTAATTGACTTATAGTTGGCATGGTCAATTAACTTATTGTCGTCATAACCAACCGCAACAACTGCATGACCACCCAGTATCTTTTCGCCTATAGTAGGATAAGGAATTTCTCCTGTTTTTACTGTTTTCTTATTTAAAAGAGAACTATAGGTTGTAAATCCAAACATGGCAGGGAAGCCAGCAGCTAAAAAATCTTTAATTTTAACTAACGCTTGTTCTTTTGAAAGTTGAGGTAAGTCAAGCCTAAAATACTGAAGTGCTTGATAATTCTGGGCATAGGCATAGCAAAAAGCAGGTGGTTCTTCATCAAAATTCTCAATTTCATAAGGCCAATATTCCTCTGGAGGTATGCCAAAAAGTGCCATTGCTTTCATTGTGAAGCGCGTGGATACTCCGGTGTCTCCAGTTAATTGCATCAATTTGCGTGCAACTTTATAGAGAAAAAGGCTGGAAGCATCTATATATTCGCCCATTACTTTCCTTTCAAAATATTCCACCAATGCAACACCAGCTATTGCTGTGCATGACTTGAGGTTTCCTTGCTCCTGAATTGGAGAACACCAATTTCGCAAATCGACATCAGAAGGTAAACGTATATTTATTGGATATTGCAAACTTACCGAACTTTGGTCTGTTGGTTCTTTCAAAGGTAAGAGCAGGCTACTTTGCTTTTTATCTTCTCTCCCGTTCTCTTGAACTTCTATTTGTAACCTGCGATCAAGTAGAATTGCTTTTTTAAGTCTGATTCTTTCTTTATTCTTAGAGTCTTCGATGATCTTCTCTGGGGAATAGTCTCTAAAATCTGGACGATCTGGCAACCAACCCATTCTAAAGTTCGGCATATGTTTGTACCCTGTTTTAAATATCTTAAGAAGTTAGCTTAATAGCTAGCTTTTAGCTGACTGTAAATGAATACACTCTAAAAATATTGTTTTACGGATTACATACATAACTTTTTTAGATTTATTTTTATAACAAGGTTTGTCACAGGCTACTTACTTCTTTCCCTTACAAGCTGCTTCTCATAGAGATAAAATTCTACGCAAGGGCGATATAGTCGAAACTTCCTATACTTTTTACCTAAATTAATACAAATGTTCTATTTATTGACTTATCAGCCCCACTATCCATCACCAACCCCATTCTGTAAAATTCATCCCAAAGAATCAGACGATCCCCCTTACCTGTGGTGGCAGACAGTCCTAAACTGAGAGTGAGAGTTGAAAGGCAGTCAGGAGAAATTTTGTGAAGAAAGTATTATCAATCATTCTTGGTGGTGGCGCGGGTACTCGGCTTTACCCACTAACCAAACTCCGCGCTAAACCAGCAGTACCAGTGGCGGGGAAGTATCGCTTAATCGATATCCCCGTCAGTAACTGCATAAATTCCGAAATATTCAAAATCTACGTCCTGACACAATTCAACTCAGCTTCCCTGAATCGTCACATCGCCCGTACCTATAACTTTACTGGCTTCAATGAAGGCTTTGTGGAAGTGCTAGCAGCACAACAAACACCAGAAAACCCCAACTGGTTCCAAGGTACAGCCGATGCTGTACGTCAGTATCTATGGTTAATGGAAGAATGGGATGTAGAAGAATATCTAATCCTCTCAGGCGATCACCTCTACCGCATGGATTATCGCCAGTTTATCCAGCGCCATCGGGAAACGGGGGCTGATATTACTCTCTCAGTCATCCCCATTGATGAGCGTCGCGCCTCAGATTTTGGCTTGATGAAAATTGATGATTCTGGTAGAGTCATCGATTTTAGCGAAAAACCCAAAGGTGAAGCGTTACACCAAATGCAAGTTGATACAAGTGTACTGGGATTATCGAAAGAACAAGCCCAGCAACAGCCTTACATCGCCTCAATGGGGATTTATGTCTTTAAAAAAGAGGTTTTGTTCAAGTTGTTGAGAGAAGGTACAGAAAGGACTGATTTCGGCAAAGAAATTATTCCTGATGCCTCTAAAGATTACAACGTTCAAGCTTACCTTTTTGATGACTACTGGGAAGATATTGGAACAATCGAAGCATTTTATCATGCAAATTTAGCCCTAACTCAGCAGCCTCAGCCACCCTTTAGTTTCTACGATGAACACGCACCAATTTATACCCGCGCTCGTTACTTACCTCCAAGTAAACTTTTAGAATGCCAAATCACAGAATCAATTATTGGCGAAGGTTGCATTTTGAAAAATTGCCGCATTCAACATTCAGTGTTGGGAGTGCGATCGCGAATTGAATCTGGTTGTGTGATCGAAGAGTCCCTACTCATGGGTGCAGATTTTTATCAACCTTTTGTAGAACGCCAATGTAACCTAGAAAAAGGTGAAATTCCTGTAGGTATTGGTACTGACTCGATTATTCGCGGTGCGATTATTGATAAAAACGCCAGTATCGGCCACGATGTTAAAATCATCAATAAAGATAACGTGCAAGAAGCTGACCGAGAAAGTCAAGGTTTCTACATCCGTAGTGGCATCGTTGTCGTACTGAAAAATGCTGTAATTCCTGATGGAACCATCATTTAGTCATTAGTCATTAGTCGTTAGTCATTAGTCATTAGTCATTAGTCATTAGTCATTAGTCATTAGTCATTAGTCATTAGTCATTAATCATTGGTTAATAGTTACAAGCAACAAAGGACAAAGGACAAAGGACAAAAGACAAAGGACAAAGGACAAAGGACTAATGACTAAACTAATTTTGCTGATTGGTCTTCCAGGTAGCGGTAAGTCAACTTTGGCAAAACAATTATTGGCAGAATGCCCCCAAATGGCGCTAATTTCTACCGATGCCATTCGGGGGCAATTGTTCGGTTCCCAAGCCGTTCAAGGGTCGTGGCTACTGATTTGGCGCGAAATTGAGCGGCAATTTCAGCAAGCTATTTCCACAACTAATACAGCTATTTTTGATGCCACCAATGCCCAGCGCCGTCATCGTCGTGAAGTGATTACTTTCGCCCGTAACCAGGGCTTTACCCACATTAGAGGAATTTGGGTGGATACACCCGTTTGGCTGTGTTTGGCACGGAATAAAAGGCGATCGCGCCAAGTTCCTGAAGAAATTATTTTGCGGATGCACCGTCAACTTCGGGATGCTCCCCCAAGCCGTGAAGAAGGACTAGACAGCCTCAGCCGCTTATCAGAAAAATCGGAGTACGGGAATTGCGATTCCTTGGTGAGCAAGAACCACACTTGATTTTCTATATTTTTTGTTAATTTGAAATCAGATTCTTTTTGTTTGGCACTATAACCAGGCAAATTAAATATCTTTCATCTTCAAAAAAAACATAACGGGAATTTCTAATTAGGAGGCTGGTAGATGGCTGCAACCGACTTCAAGGACTATTACGCTATTTTGGGAGTCAGTAAGACTGCCAGTTCAGAGGAAATTAAACAAGCCTTTCGTAAACTAGCCCGCAAATACCATCCTGATGTCAACCCAAACAACAAACAGGCAGAAGCACGCTTCAAAGAAGTTAGCGAAGCCTACGAAGTTATATCAGATCCAGATAAACGCAAAAAGTACGACCAATTCGGTCAATATTGGAAACAAGCTGGTGAAGGTTTCCCATCTGGTGGTGTTGCTCCCGATATGGGTAACTTTGACTTTAGTCAATACGGCAATTTTGATGAGTTCATTAATGAGTTGCTAGGACGCTTTGGTGGTTCTCCCCCTCGTGGTACGGGGCGGCAAAGTCACTCACGAAGTTACTCTTACCGCACTTCTCCGGGTACTTCAACTAATTTTAGCAGCAGCTTTAACGATTTTGGGTTTCAAGATGGAGGTGCGGGTACTGGGCAGGATAGCGAAGCTGCGATCGCTCTAACTTTTGCTGAAGCATTTAATGGTGTGAAAAAGCGCTTCAGTTTAGGTAATGAAACAATAGATGTTAACATCCCATCTGGGGCTAAAACTGGTACTCGCCTGCGGGTGCGGGGCAAAGGTCAGATTAACCCCATGACTCAACAACGGGGAGATTTATACTTAAAAGTCGAACTTCAGCCGCACACCTTCTTTCAAATGGAAGGCGATAACTTGGTATGCGAAGTGCCAATCACACCAGATGAAGCGACTCTGGGAGCGTCTATTGATGTACCCACTCCCGATGGTTCAGTTAATGTCAAACTACCAGCAGGAGTCCGTTCTGGTCAATCTCTACGTTTACGTGGCAAAGGTTGGCCCCTCTCCAAAGGTGGACGCGGCGATCAGTTGGTGAAAGTGGCGATCGTTCCACCAAAAGACCTCAGTCAACAAGAGCGGGAATATTATGAAAAAATCCGGGCTATACGTACTTATAATCCCCGTAGTCATTTGAACCAATTCAGGCTTTAACAAGCAAAAAGAGAATCCCCATAATTGAAAATCTCATCATTACCCACATTTTGGTAACAGTCAAAGTATTATGCTAAACCACATCCTGTCTAGAACTTAAGTTCTGCGGCTTTGAGCTACTGTTCACTTAAGTGGACTTGAATCTATTTTCGGGCGAGTTTTAACCGAACTTGAGATAAATTGTTGTTTAGTCCAGTTAAGAGAATTTGAACTATTAGCCTTGGAGTTGGATTTCGAGGCACAATAGTTCTACTTGGTATTCAAAAGCCCGCTGATTCTTTACTTTAAGTAGTTTGTTTTTATATAAAAATTGTATTCTTATATTGGCAGAAATCTGATGATTAAATTGCTAAAAACAAAGCTAAATAATGTTGTTATCTTTTAATTCTTAACTTTTTTGATACCGCATACCTGGTAGTTGCGAAATAAAACCCATAAGTTCCAATTGTAACAAAGCACTGGAAACTGAGCCAGCAGCCATACCGGTTTGTTGGACAATAAAATCGAAGGGTAAAGCATCACTTGCCATCGCATCTATTACTTTTTGCAATTCTGGCGATAAAGTTGGCATTAACTGTTCTGGTGCTGTAGAAGCCTCAATCGCATCAATTTGTGGTATTGCTCCTAGCATTGTTAACAGTTCGTCTAGTTCTTTAAGAATGAAGGAAGCTCCCTGACTCAGTAACTTTAAGCATCCTTGGGATGGATAATCGTCAAGTCTTCCAGGTAATGCATAGACATCTCTACCAAATTCATTTGCGTAGGTAGCAGTAATTAAGGCACCAGATTTTAAAGGCGCTTCCATTACTAAGATGGCACGGCTTAAGCCTGCAATAATCCGGTTGCGACGGGGAAAATGAGTCCGATCGGGTGGAGTTTTTGTCGGGTACTCACTTACGACTAGCCCAGCCGTCAAAATTTGCTTGTACAAATCCCGATTTTTATGCGGATAGATGACATCTACACCAGTTCCCAAAACTGCGATCGTTCGTCCACCTGCTTTCATGGCGGCGATGTGGCTTTCAGTGTCAATTCCCTCTGCCATACCAGAAACGACTGTAAAGCCATTTTTAGCCAAAGCTGTACTAATTTGGCGAGTCCAACGGATACCATATTCTGAGGGTTGGCGCGTTCCGACAATCCCAACCATTGGTTTTTGTCCGAGATTTTCTTGGAGTTCGACTTCACCGCGATAGTACAAAATTGGTGGTGGACTTGGAGTTTCTAGCAGTAAACGGGGATAATCTGGATTTGCTGGTGTCCAGAAATGAGAGTTTTCCTGCTGGTGCTTGGTGAATAGTTGTTCTGGGTGCAAACGCGATCGCTGTTGTACTACTTTTTCTAGTGTCTGAAAACCAAAACCTTCTACTTCTCCTAACTGTACCTTAGTAGCGTTCCAAGCTGTTGCCAGCGTGCCAAAATGCTGTTGTAGCCGTCGCAGTAATACTGGCCCAATTCCGGAAATTTGCGCCCAAGCTAGCCAATATGCGCCTTCTTCTACCACCGTTCTATCCTCACGCCACTGGATTGAGTATTCCCAAATTAGGGTTGGCTGTTGATGTGGAGATGAGGGGGCAGGGGGAGAAATCAATTCAAAATTCAAAATTCAAAATTCAAAATTCAAACATTTTAGAACTTCTGCCTCCAGCATAGCTGCCTTCTGCCTCCTCTTTCCCAATGCCCAATGCCCAATTTCCAATGCCCAATGCCCAATGCCCAATGCCCAATTTCCAATTCCCCTTGACTTTTGACTCTTGACTCTTGACTATTAACTATTGACTATCTATCTTCTTATCTTCTGTGATGAAATATTTCTATCGTGTTCTAATAAGCCTATCTGGGTGCTTAATATTTTTACTGGTACATAGTGGCCTTGGTTTATTACCTAGTTTGGCAGCCGAAAAAGTTACCGTCAGATACGGATTGTTTGAGCAATCGATCCCAGTGGCAGATATACGCAACTATGACGAGACACAAAAGGTTTCTGCCGATCTGAAATCTTTTCTAGATTACCTCAGCGCTGAAGAGAAACAGAAATTTCAAGAAGCCCTTCAAGTGAAAATGTCGCTTGATATTGTGGCTTTAGATAAGCTGGTAAACACAGGAATGGGCAAGCAAATTTTATCTTTTGCATCCGGTGCGATCGCTCGTCGCGATCGAGCTAGTATACAAGCACTACGATCTGCCCTGATCGTCGGAGCAAAATCACCGGAAGGTCTAGGAATAACCACCTTTCTAGAAGCTTATCCCAGCGATCGACTAGTTATTGATGTGTCAAAAATTCAGAAGCTAGTCGGTATGGCAAATTCCTCTGCTAGTTCTGCTGATGCGCCGCCGAAAGATGACGTAAGTTCTTCACCTTTAGGGAGAGTTGCCCTACAATATCAAACACTCGCCGCCCAGGATAAACAGTTCTCAGGTTGCTTATTTGGCGATTCTATTTCGGCTGGACTTGGCAATACCCTTGGAAGTGGTACTTTTAATTTTGGGTTAAATGGTCTGAGTACAATCTCATTACTAGAACAACTGAAAAGTTTAATTCCTACCAAGGTGAAATGCGAAAAAGCCATTATTGCCGTAGGTGGAAATGATGCTTTGTATAAAATTAGTGATGAATTATTTAGCAAAAATCTCCAAGAGGCGATCGCACTTCTGCGCACAATGGGAACTAAAGAGATTTTTCTAATTCCGGCTTTTTATTCGACAGTAGCAGCAAGCTCAGATCCAACTGTAGCAGCCCCACTGAAGAGAGTTGAACAAATTAATGTTTTGATTAATCAAGTGGCTGAAACAGAAAAAGTACCAGTTGCCGCAGCCGGACTAGCACCATTATATGAAAATAATGTTCTTAAAGAAAATTTAACCAGTGATGGCGACCATCTGAATGCAGAGGGTTTGAAAATTTATCGGCAAGCATTATTACAAATCCTGGGTAAGTAGGTCAACCTAATTAACGTGAGTTCGATGAACCCTCACCCCACCCCTCTCCCACAAGGAAAGGGAGGAGCAACGAGAAATTAGGGTTTTGGCTCCCCTCTCCGCGTCGGAGAGGGGTTGGGGGAGAGGTCAAAAAAGGGCTTGTCGAACTCACGTTAATTAAATATAAAATGCTCACTAGATAGCTCCCCGATTTATTAAATAAGTCGGAAAATTACGAATTACGAATTACGAATTACAACTATTAGGCTTTCCAATTCAAAAACCGTGCATAAAGATAAGCTATACCTTCATCAAGAACCGTCCGCACACCTTCGCTAGAATTCCACCATTTGTTTGGATTATAATCTTGTGTTGTCGCAGCAATCACACCAACATTAATTTGAGGGGTAAGTATTTTTTTAAAAAGAAACCAACTCCTACGGGCATGAACGTCTAAAGAAAAAAGATTAATCGATTCTATCTTTAAATTTGAATTGGATAGCCAACGCTCAAATTCAGCAGCAGATGCATAACTACGATCTTTAACCACAAAAGGTGTCGGAACGGCTACTACTTTTTCTGCTTCTAAACCGAGTTTTATGAAAGTGTCAGCCGACACGTCTGCAAAGTTCTTGTATCCGGTAAGATAACTTCCTTTTCCTAATGTACCTCCGGTAGTAATTATTTGATGATAAGAACCGTTTTGAAATTCAATCAAAGCTTCTTCTATAGCGTAATCTGGTAGCCATCCTTCAACAACTAATACTTCTGCTGATTGGATCGGGGAAGTTACCGCAAGAAATGAGTGTACATGAGTAAAAATGAAAAATATTAAATAAACAATCAAAGCGATCGCAATCGCCCACCCTTGAGCCGTAAGTGTCCACATTTCTTGGCGTTTAATTAATTTGATTTTAGGAAATTTTTGACACCGACGATTTTTTATCCGCATTAACCCTTAGCTAAACGTTGTTCTTTCAAGTAGGTAAACACAGACTTATCTCCAATATCAGCAGGAATTGCTTGGACTGTCTTTCGCAGGGCAAACACTAAAAATAATATCGCCCAAGTTCCTAATAAAATGCTTTCTCCCTGAGTTGGTAAAATTCCCACCAAATGTCCTAACAACAGTAGTGGTACAATTGGGGTTAATACTTTGGTTTCCAGGCGATTGAAGCAAAAAGCCTCTTTAAAATAAATACCTGTCAAAGCGACGAAAATAAAACCAACTCCAAATAAGGTAATTGGCTGATTGTAAACAGCAAGAGCTAAAGGTTCACTACTAGCGATCGCCAGAATCACTGATGCGATACTACCAATCGCCCAAAAAACTTGCAATGCTCGGTGCAGTGATGCCATGTAGATATGAATGGTAAATAAACTTACACCAAGAGCCAGACTAAAACAAGCATATAGAGGTGTCAGTAAAGTTACAACAATTGGGTTATTGTTGAGTAAAATCAAGGCGCTGCCGATGGCAAAGCTCAATGCTGCTACCATTAACCCAGCGCGATAGATAATTACGCCAGTGCGATCGCTTTGAGTAATTGTAAATTCCCCAAACTGACCTTGATAAACTTCTGGTGCAGCGAGTGTTTGTGTAGTCATAGCTAAGAATATAATTATGATTCTCTAGTAGAGTACAACAGGAAATTGCTCAAGGGTTACTTTTATTATTATGAGCAATAAGGCAACTTCATGTCACCATTTTTAAACTTACATCTTTGAGCAGTTGCTTTCTGGAAATTTTTGTCGAATCGGCACTGCCTACGGTGAATGAAAATGCTTATTTTTAAGTGGTGTGTAGTTGCCCATGCTCCTTTTTATATCTAGAATTTTCCCCTTTTTTTGACTTGACCACAAATTACCAACAGGCACTTTGCAGCCTGGTGATTTTTCACTGTCTTAACTTTAACGTGAGTTCGACAAATTAAAAAACAGCAGGAGGTAGTGCAGGTAAGTCTT
>NZ_JAVRCK010000096.1:0-33596 GCF_034530815.1 Nostoc sp. DedSLP03 | reverse complement strand
ACATTTTCTCAGAAATGGTAAATCTTCCAAAACTGGATGCTCCCGTTGACAATTCGATCTGAAAAATACCAGGATTGGATTAATTTTTTTATTCATGTCAACCGTGAAACTATTTATCATCTTGGTTCTGGAGCAACGTTCCCCAATGTATCTGGATCAATGCTAGCAAAACTAGAAATACCAATTCCACCAGAGTCTGAACAAAAGCGGATTGTGGCAATTATGGATGAGGCGTTTGAGGGGATTGATAGAGCGATCGCAAACACCGAAAAAAACCTCGCCAATTCCCGCGAACTATTTGAAAGCTATCTAAACGCCATCTTCACCCATAAAGGCGACGGGTGGGTAGAGAAGACGTTAGGGGATGTGTGTGAAAAGGTAGAATATGGCTCTTCGGCTAAATCCTTGGTCGAAGGAGAAATTCCCGTACTAAGAATGGGAAATATTCAGAATGGCGCGATTGATTGGAGCAACCTTGTATACTCAATTGACAAAGAAGAGATTAACAAATATTTACTTAAATATAATGATGTTTTATTTAACAGAACCAATAGTGATGAACACGTAGGTAAAACGGCAATATACAAAGGTGAAATGCCAGCTATTTTTGCTGGGTACTTAATTAGAATTCATAGGAAAGAAGAGTTAATAGATGCAGATTTTCTCAACTTTTACCTAAATAGCTACACAGCTAGAGAGTATGGTAAGTCAGTAATGAGCCGTAGTGTTAACCAAGCAAATATAAACGGAACGAAATTAAAAAGTTATCCGATTTCTCTCCCTTCTCTATCCATACAAAAGCAAATTGTAGAAAATTTAATCTTTCTGCGTACAGAAACCCAACGCCTCGAAACCCTCTACCGCCGAAAACTCGCCGCCCTCAACGAACTCAAACAATCCATTCTGCAAAAAGCATTCACTGGCGAACTCACCGCAGACACCGCCAACCAAACAACAAAAGCGGCTCAAGAGGCTCAAGAGGTAAATGCTGCATGATTACCCTTGAAAACCTTGAAAAATGGCTGAATGCACCCGCAGAAACAGAACGGCTAGAATTCAAAGAAGCCAAGCAACAGTATGATACAACCAAATTGTTGCGCTACTGTGTGGCTTTAGCCAACGAAGGTGGTGGATATCTGGTTTTGGGCGTAACCGACAAACTCCCGCGTCGGGTGGTAGGTTCCCAAGCTTTTCCATCCTCAACCGCCCTCAACGATATCAAAGCTCGCATTGTGGAGAAACTCAGATTTCGGGTAGACGCTACAGAATTGCTGCATCCTGATGGACGAGTGCTGGTTTTTGAAGTGCCAACCCGTCCTGTCGGGCAACCATTAGCGTTTGATGGAGCCTACTTAATGAGGGCGGGAGAAGATTTGGTACCGATGACACCAGATGTACTCAAGAGAATTTTTGCAGAAGATCAACAAGATTGGTTTTGCCAACCTGCCCGATGTGACGCTAGCCCGGACGATGTAATCGCCCTCCTAGATACCCAAACATACTTTGAACTGCTAAAAATTCCCTATCCAACTACCCGCGATGCTGTCCTAGAAAGATTGCAGAGCCAACAGTTAATTAAACCAACAGCACATGGTTGGACAATCACAAACCTAGCTGCGATCCTGTTGGCAAAAAAACTGGATGCTTTTTCCCCTACCTTGGCTCGTAAAGCTCCCCGTGTCGTAATCTACGAAGGTATCAATAAACTACAAACTCGTGAAGACAAGATAGACAACCGAGGATATGCCGTTGGTTTTGACGGATTAGTGGATTTCGTCCACTCAGCAGCACCTCAAAATCGCTTTATCGAGGAAGTTGTGCGGGAAGAAGTAAAGATGTTTCCAGAACAGGCTTTACGAGAACTTATTGCTAATGCTTTGGTGCATCAGGATTTTCTAGCAACAGGTACTTCGGTGATGATCGAGATGTATAGCGATCGCATTGAGATATCTAATCCCGGCATTCCGCCTATTAAGGTCGAGCGATTTATTGATGAAAATCGCTCCCGTAACGAACAACTTGCAGACATAATGCGACGTTTCGGTATATGTGAAGAAAAAGGCAGTGGCATTGACAAAGTTGTAAATGCAGCAGAAGTGTTTCAACTACCCGCGCCAGATTTTCGAGTAGGTGACACACGCACTACAGCAGTGCTGTTTGCTCATCAGGATTTTGCCAATAGGAGCAAAACAGACCGAATTCGAGCCTGCTACCAACATTGTTGTCTGCTGTATGTCAGCAATCAACGAATGTCCAACCAAACCCTACGGGAGCGGTTCCGTCTAAGTGACTCGCAAGTAGCAACCGTTTCTCTGATTATAGGAGCTACCAAAGAAGCTGGCTTGATCAAGGCTGACGAATCCGAATCAACCTCTACCCGCTATGCTCGCTATCTCCCTTTTTGGGCATAAAAGTGTTTTAACGCAAACCGAGATGAGTCACTCCCAAATCCTCAAACCCTTGCAAAATCTACAAAAAAGTGTTTTAACGCAAATCCTTTAACCCGTGCAGAACCAATAAAAAAGTGTTTTAGAGCAAATCGAGGTGAGTCACTCTCAAATCCTCAAACCCTTGCAGAATCTACAAAAAAGTGTTTTAACGCAAATCGAGATGAGCGAAATATGAACGAAGCCGAAACCCGCGCCGAACTAATTGACCCCGCATTAAAAGCCGCAGATTGGGGAGTTATCGAAGGTAGTCGCATCCGCCGCGAAGTTATTGCCCCTGGTCGCTTAATTGGCAACGGTAAACGCGCTCAATCAGACATAGCCGATTATGTCCTGGTTTATCGTGGTGAAAAACTCGCCGTCATCGAAGCGAAAAAACGCGACTTACGAGATACGGAAGGTTTAGGACAAGCCAAAAAATACGCCGAAAAGTTGCAGACTCGATTTGCTTACTCTACAAATGGCATCGGCATCTACCAAGTAGATATGCACACAGGGGCAGAAGGCTACATCAAGCAATATCCCACCCCGGATCAACTCTGGGAAGCGACCTTTAGCGAAAATAATGCGTGGCGCGATCGCTTTGCTGCCATCCCCTTTGAAGATAAAAGCGGCACATGGGAAGCCCGTTATTATCAACACAATGCCATTAAGCACGTCCTAGAAGCAATCTGCCAAGGACAAGACCGGATTTTGTTAACGATGGCAACTGGCACAGGTAAAACCTTCATCGCCTTCCAACTCGCCTGGAAACTCTTTCAAAGCCGTTGGAACCTCAGCAGACAACCCACCCGTCGCCCGCGAATTTTGTTTTTAAGCGATCGCAATATCTTAGCCAACCAAGCCTATAACTCTTTCTCTGCCTTCCCCGACGATGCCCTAGTCCGCATCGACCCCGAAGCCATCAAAAAACGCAGTCGAGTTCCCAAAAATGGCAGTATCTTTTTTACCATTTTCCAGACTTTTATGACTGGACGGGACGACGCTGGTAATCCTACGCCCAAATTCAGCGACTATCCCCCCGATTTCTTTGACTTCATCATCATTGATGAATGTCACCGAGGCGGAGCCAGCGACGAAAGCACCTGGTGCGGTATTTTAGAATACTTCTCCCCAGCAGTCCAACTTGGACTCACCGCCACCCCCAAACGAAAAAACAACGCAGACACCTACGCCTACTTTGGCGAGCCAGTATATACTTACGCCCTCAAAGAGGGCATCAACGACGGGTTTCTTACTCCCTTCAAAGTCAGGCAAATCGAAACTACCCTAGATGAATATATTTACAGCACTGAAGATGAACTAATCGAAGGTGCAGTAGAAGAAGCCAGAACCTACACTGAAGCAGACTTCAACCGCATTATTGAAATTCGCGATCGCGAACGTTACCGCGTGCAACTGTTCATGGAAGAAATTAACCAGAATCAAAAAACTCTGGTGTTTTGCGCCAACCAAAACCATGCTCTAGCTGTGCGCGATTTAATCAATCAAATGAAGATTAGCAGTAACCCTAATTACTGTGTTCGCGTCACCGCCGATGATGGGAAACTCGGCGAACAGCACCTTATACCATTTCTTTGTGAGGCTGCGCTAAATTCTCTTGGCTTCTTTCTTTGCGTTCTTTGCGGTTCGTTTCTTATTTAGTTTGGCGCATCTTCATACAGAATTGGTATTAACCATTTACATGACCCAGCACCACCAGAAATAGAGATTGATTCTGTTACCGATGATTTTGGAGAACTTTATCGAGTTTGGAACGGTTCGCAATTGCTAGGTACTTTTTATCAAAATCTTGAGGGTAAATGGGTAGCCCAGCCCTCTAATAGGGATGAAAGACCGTGTTTTGAGACTCCTTTGCAAGCGCAGTTGATCATCATAGCTGTTAATGGCTTATTGGTAGCAGATGTAGCGTAACAGGACATCATAGGTAATTTCCCATCACCTGGAGACGTGGAGCATTCCCGTCTCTTTCTTATTGGTAGTCTTCGGGCTATTAGTGGAAGTGCGATCGCTTATAAAACTCACACGTTATTGTGAAAGCTTTTTTTGACGCTTCGCCATTGTACTAAAAGGCAAAAAGCAGTGAGGGCATTCACCTTGCGCCCAATCTGCGGGAATTGGGAAAGGAGTCTCACAATTTGTACATTTGGTTAACAGACGTAATTGGTGGCGATCGCACTTCATTTTCTCCTTAAACTGCCACTCAATTCGGTGACAAGGGACTTCCACATAACAAGCAGCACATAATTTAATTGGTCGGGGCTTCATCGTCATCCCCTTGGGTGGTAACATCTGACTTAATCTATCCACATTAACTACCACCACAGATGCCAAAGCCTCCAACTCCTGTGTATTAGGAAATGGGTTAAAGTAAAGTTTTTCCCATCGTCCCGTAATAGCACCAAGACCAGCAATTTTTCCTAAAGAGTATCCTGAAGGTAGGCTGTTAGCCTTAAATCGACGTAACCGCCCCAAATAATGACTAATGCTCTCTCCTTCGTATGGCTCGACATAACCTAACCTTGGCAAAATGTCATAATCTTCATTTATTGCTATTTCTGTTTTCAGGGGGAATGTATTTTCTGCCATAGCGACTAGCGATTTTTTCTAAAATGCTTTGATCAACTTTGCCAAAACCATTCTTGAGTGAATGTAATACTGCCTTCGTTAGTATTTTGACTAGCAGTCCTATTCGCGCACCTGTACTTTCAGCTAGAATCTCAAATATAGGACTGCAAGATAAATTAGAAGCTTCAGGCAGAGCCAGAATATCGAATTCAATTGTACTTAGTGTTTTCTTAAAATCATCGTATTCTAGGCGGTCAAACTCATACAGTGTTGGAAAGCTAGTCAACAAATCAAAATCGACCAAGATTTTATCTAGCTCCTGCCCTCCAACTAAGACGACAGGAACATGACATTCGTCAAAAAGTTGCTTGAGGTCTAGCAGTGCTTCTCTTTGGAGATTTTCAGCATTGTCAATAATGACCTGTTCTATCCCAAATAATTCAAGACTACCAGCCAATCTTGGACGTAAATCTACCCGCTTACCTGTTGGTGCTGCATGGTTAATATCCTTAAGAATTTGCGAAAATAGACGCTTGGAACTCGATGCTGACCAAGCTCTGACATAGGAAAGTTTTTTCCTATCCTCTTGGCGATAGTGACGAAACGCTCGACTTTTCCCCACATCTCTGGGGCCAATTACTCGACCGCATTGTTTCAGTATCCGCAACTCATCTAACCATCTGAAATATTCGGAAGCACGATCGGTTGGTATGAAGCAATTATTGAATATCTCTTCAATTTCAACGAGTTTAGCAAGTTGAGCATTTAAATCTAGCTCAGGAGCTAAGGCTTCAACGGAGGACTGAATAGCAAGTTGCGATCGCGCCATAAATTACCAAATCTTCTTCAAATCTTGTTTACGGTTAGGGACAAGCAGCTTGTGTCTCTCCTGCTCTTGAGTGTCAGCTTGACCAGATACTTCTGGTTGCAGTTCTGTTTTCGGAAGCTGTATTTCTTCCCTTAAAACTCTCTCTGGCAAGAGTTCCAGTTTGTCATCTTTGTTTGAAGAAACGTTAGCTCTACTTTTCCTCAGTTCAACAACATTTGAGGTTTTTTTAGAAGCTGAACGTAGACGCTTTTGTTCTGAGCGTCTTTTTTCCTTTTTGTCTTCTTTACGTTCCTCTACAAGTTCCTTCCGTTTACCTAATGCTAATAAGGCATCATAGTTAAAATGCTCCTTACGAGCTTGACTTCGCTCTTTATTCAAGGCTTTCAATTCTTCTAGACTCAAATCATGGGTATCCATGTTTACAGCATGAGCGTAACCCAAAAATTCTTCTCCATTATCATTAGTTTCGCAACTGTAGACATATAAAGTCAGAATATGGTCTGGATCGTATCTAAGCGTTACAAATTCACCTCTATATGCCTTGAGTGATTCTCCTCGATAAATCAGGTTCTCAAACTGTATAGATCCATGCGCTTGAACAACTCGTTGCGCTTCTTTCATCAAACAGATATCCAATTCTCGCTCATCCAAAGGTTCAGGTAGTTTTCTTCCCATTCCTCTAAACCAGCGCTCAAATCTTGTTTCGCGGGGATCTTTGGGATATAGTTCGTGGTTATAAATATCACAAAAGAAACTAGCTAGGATCTTGTCTATATCTTGTATTGTCAAACACGCTTCTTTCTCTGCATTTTTGGGGCGTTCCTGAACATTTGACCCTGTATAACCAGGTAAATCTTTGAGACATTAAATAGTTGATAATCCTTACAGAATAAAGATTTCGGTTATTTAGATGCGGTTGCGACACTATCTGCGAATTGCGACATATAATGTGCGAAAGTACATGTACATTCGCTATTTTCCTGAAATAGGAAAAACCCTGACATAATACTTACTGTGTCAGGGTTTTAGGTATTTGAAATGCTGTAGCAGTATTTTGTTAAATTGACAAATAATTAGTTAATGTACAATTCATCCTTTATACTTCAATCAGTATTTTACTTACCCGCCTAAAGTCCGCGTATAAATTACCTGACCTTGGGAATCATAAAGAAAAAGGGATAGATTGGCATTTTCACCAATTACGGCTAGGGCTTCGCGTAAGATTTGCAAGTGATTGGTAACGTCAACAGCAGTATCCGAATTCTGAGAATAAGGATTAGCCAAGTTATTTTGCCTTATTTGGTCATACTCAGGGGTTAGTCGAACAATAATTTCTGCATTGTCCATACTAAAGGTGCAAATCCGAATTCCATTAATACAAGTCTTATCTAAGTCAGTGCGGGTTTGTTGCAAACTAGTAACAACTTGTACTTTTTCTTGTGCTTGTTTGAGCGCAGATGAATAGGGTTCGCTTAGAGACTGAGCCTGAGTGTAGTACAAGCTATCTTGGGGAACTTTTTTAGCAGTTTGCAAAGCCTGCTCCCAATATATCGCCGCTGCTTGCCATTGTTTTTGTTGTTCATAAACTTTGGCTTGCTTGGCAGTGGTAAGGGCCTGTTGGTAGGTTTTAACAGCTAATTGTTCTTTAGTAGCGCGATCGCGTACTAATACTAATTTAGGTTTATAATCTACCAACAGCTTTTGGGCTTCTTGGTATCCAACGCTATTTCGGGGAATCGTATTCAAGGCATTGATTACCACCAGCCAAGTAGATTGCGCCTTTTGCCAGTCATTCAAGGATTTAGCAGCAGCCTCCTGCTTCTCGGCTGCAACAGCTACACCTTTTGCCATTGTTAGTTTTTTCAGCCATTTTTCCTCAATAAATATCTGTTGATTTACAGCGTGCAAACGAACACGATAATTCAGTAATTTACCCTGCACTAGCCCATAGAGTTCACTACTAGAACTTATACTTTCTAGTGGCGCTATAGCCTGTCGCCATAAGTGTTGCCTAGTTTGTAATTCCTCTAAGCTAGATGCTGGAGTTTGAACTTTTTGTGTCGCCAAAGATGCCGTTTGCAAAGCTTTGACCACCCGATTGATTTTTTGCGATCGCCCTGATAAACTTGTTTTTAGTTCCTGTGACAGCTGGTAACGAGGCGACCAACTAGGAATTACATTCAGGTCTGTGCTGGCTGCTGCAAGTTGCTGTTGTAGAGCAACTAATTCTTTTTCAGACTTGGCGCGGCGCATTAGTTGTGGAGATTTTGTTTTTAATTGCTCGGCGTTTTGTATTTCCTTACACTCAGACATCACGCAAGGGCGAGTCAATAAGTAAGCACCACCGCCTAAAACTATAATTCCCACCAACGCTGCACCCAGGAGGATAGGTTTGGCCTGGAATCCTGGCTTTGAAGCCGAGAAATTCGGCACATCTGCAAACGGGTCAAACAGTTCTTCTTCTTTTTCTTCTTCGCTCTCATTGATTAATGGAGAATATGTCAGAGATGATGAGGGGGATATTACTTCCTCATCTTTTTGTACTTCCCTATCTTCCTCTGCTACCCATCCCCCCATCGGCTTCAACGCCAAGAAACATTTAGCATAAGGGAGTTGTTCGCCAAAAACTCTCAGAAAACATTGCACCCGTTGCTCTTTGTGGGGTGTTAGAGACTGAAGTACCTCCTCAATGACTGCAAAAATTAGTTGAGCGTCAACGATTACATCTGACGCGTGTTGCGTTAAAATCATTAGCTCGCCTTTATTGACGACGCACTTCACCTCGAAGACTTCAGCGGTTGAGACTTCTACAAGTAATTGTTCTTGCAAAGTTTTGGCTAAAAGCTGTAAATCTTCCTGCTGGACTGCTACTTTCATACAGCTTTCCCGCTGAACTTCTATATTGTTTTGATTATCTTTAAGGGGATGAAATGAACTTTTTAGGTTTGTTGAATGCAAATGCACAGTTTAACCAACCACAGCCTGAGAATCTGAACGACCAACTTTCTAACACAAATTCTGACTTTTCACCAAAAATTAAAAAAGTAGTCATTGTTCGTGGCGATACATTTTTACAGCGCTAGATGCAAAATTAAATAATCTGTCTTCAGGTATAAATTAGAAATAAAAAATGGGAATAATAAAGGATTTGGGTATTTTCACTGCATTACTTTGCGATAATTAAATTCACAAAAGCTACTGCTTTGCAAAATGCTAGTTGCAAGCAATTTTTACCAAATTATCTAAAGGTTAAGAAAACGATGCTATGTCAGAGGGTTTTGACAAAAAAGCTAGTTATCTTCTATGCTGGGAAACTTACTGAGTAAATTAATTATGTGTTGTGGCCCTGTCACAAACAAGTTGACTATTAAAATTAATATGCTGAATTTGCTGAATTCGATAAAATTGATCCGTGAAAAATAAGTTTTTCTCTCTGCAAAAAGGTTAATTCTGCAATAAAGGTGCTGCAAAATATCAAGACAGGAATAACCAAAATCTTGGAAAGTGTCAATACAAGGTGTATCAATGGATTTATTAGAGTACCAAGTTAAAGAATGGTTTGCAAAGATAGGCATCCCGGTATTGCCTTCCCAACGAATTGACCATCCTACAGATTTGAAACGGTTAAAAATTCGCTTTCCAATTGTACTGAAATCTCAAGTCCACGGAGCGGAACGGGCAAAAGCTGGTGGAGTCAGATTTGCCCAAACGACTATCGATGCGATCGCAGCAGCTCAAAATATCTTTAGTTTACCAATATGGGGCGAATTGCCGGAAGTTGTACTGGCAGAATCTAGATACGACGCCAACCAAGAATTTTATCTAGCAGTGGTTTTAGACACAGCTGCCTGTCGACCGGTACTTTTAGGTTGCAATGAAGCAGATATCGATTGGGAATCGGCTGGCGAAAGAATGCACTACGTTGTCGTGGAACAGGAATTTTCACCATTTTATGCCCGACGATTGGCTTTGAAAATGGGTTTGCAAGGAACGCTGATGCAGTCGGTAAGCAGCGTTGTCGAGAAGATGTACCACTTATTTGTCCAAAAAGACCTGGATTTAGTCGAAATTAATCCCTTGGCAGTCAGTACTACTAGTCAAGTTATGGCTCTTAATGGTAAAGTCAGGGTCAACGAACGAGCGATCAAGCGTCATCCCGATCTGGCCGAGATGGCAGCAAAAATTATCAGTCGTCATACCACTACTGAAATTAACGGTATTTTGGGCGACTGGGATGGTGTACAAATGCATGGAAAAATCGGTATTTTAGGTAATGGTACTGGTTCAGTGATGGCAACTTTAGATTTAGTTGCGAATGCTGGCGGCAATCCAGGTGTTTGTTTGAATCTACGTCATGCTTTCCTTACAGATACTACACCAACTACCTTCCGCGATCGCCTAGAAACAGGTTTGAAAATGCTGGAGGCTGATAAAAGCATTCAAGTAATACTAATTAACTTTCTAGGTAGCATTCCGCAAACTGAGGAAGTGGCTGAAGTTATAGCTAGAGTAGTGCAGCAAGACGACAGCGAACTTCAATCACAGGTTGTACGTTCTAATGGTAGTAAACGGCGAGAGCTTAATTTTCCATCCTTAGTTGTCCGTCTTGCTGGTTCTGAATTTAACACTGCGAGAAAATATTTGACAACACTAAAAACCCGCACCGATGCGCTTGTCGTGGTAGAAAATTTAGATGAGGCGGTGGCAGCAGCAGTTCTCCTTGCTAAACCAACGGTTATTAAGAATTCAAAATTCAAAATTCAAAATTCAAAATTAAAGACATTTTCAGACGGGGATTTAAATTCCGACTGAAACTGACCAAAGGCTGAGTAGCTCCGACTTTGCGTTACGTGTTTTGGTTGGGGTCTTAAACACGAGTGATTTACGATAAAAGATAGTGAATGTTATTTTGTTCCAATTCAAGAATCAAAAATTATTAATTTTTACCGTCGGGTATAAATTGTTGAATTTGATGCTCAAATAAACTACAGCTTTGCTTTTTGGGACTAAATTAAGTACATTCAAACTGGATATTCCTATCTAGAGGCGCGTTCTCTCACTTTTGGAACACTCAGCTTCCAGACTAATTTTTGGAATTTCAGTAAAAATTGAATCAATCCGACACTGTAAATGTGTCGTTTCTATGCCCAGTGGTTGAAGGCACTGGTTGCCAAATTTACGGTAATTTTTTATGAATCTAACGCCAGAAAGTAAAGTCTTAATTCAAGGCTTTTGTGAATTTATATCAGGCACTCATGTTGCTCAAATGAAAGCTTATGGCACAAATTTAGTAGCTGGTGTCAATCCTGGATGCGGCGGACAGGAATTGCATGGACTGCCAGTATTTGATTTAGTAGAGGAAGTAATAGAACAATTTGGGGCAATTGACACAACAATTATTTGTGTAGACCCTTACGACGTGTTGGATGCAGCATTAGAAGCGATCGCATCTAATATTCGCCAGATTATTATTATTACTGCTGGTGTGCCGCCTTTGGATATGGTGCAATTACTCCGCAAAGCCGAAGCTTGTGAAACTTTGGTAATCGGGCCAAATAGTCCGGGGATCATTGTACCGGGAAAAATTCTCTTAGGAACTCAACCCAGCGAATTTTATACCCCTGGAACAGTGGGGATCGTTAGTCGTAGCAGTACCCTCACCTACGAAATTGCCTACGAATTAACAAAAGCAGGTTTAGGGCAGTCGATTAGTGTCAGTATTGGTAGTGATGCGATTGTCGGTTCCTCATTTTTGCAATGGCTGCAAATTCTCGATGAGGATGAAACCACACAAGCGATCGTTTTAGTTGGTCAACCTGGTGGTGGTAGTGAAGAAGCAGCAGCGCGGTATATTGCTGAAGCAATTGATAAACCAGTAATTGCCTACATTGCAGGAAGACTTGCACCACCAGGAAAAACTTGGCAGCAAACGGGGACTTTAGCAACGATTATCGGACGCGATCCTGACTTTGGCACAGCCCAAAGTAAATTAGCTGCTTTAAAAGAAGCAGAAGTAACAGTAGCTGAACGTCCTTCTCAAATTCCAGAATTATTGAGAAAGGAGATTAACTAATTACAAGTTCGTAATTCAATTTTTAACTATGAATTACGAATTATTTTAATGAGCGATTTTGAGGGAACAAGTAGGCGATCGCAGCATAACCCGAAGCACTGAGTAAACTAACCAAAAAAGCAGCCAAAATAAAAGTAGACATAATGTTACACTCTATGCATTTCTAAAATCCTGGCATTCATCAACAACCTAGAATTTTGGATACTTTCAAATTAGCAATTGGGTATGACACAGCCATGACTACCTTGTGTCAATCCCTTAAAACTCAAGGTTTTGTCAAGCCAAAGGCAGAAAAAATCGAAACGTACTACCAACTCCCAATTCGCTTTCTACCTGAATTTGACCGCCTTGTAATTCAATCAAACGGCGGGAAATAGTTAAACCAATACCAGTACCTCCCGAATGGCGATCGCGCGATTGATCGGCTCGCCAGAAGCGCTCAAACACATGAGGCAAATTTTCTGGAGCGATACCAATGCCTGTATCACTAACCGCAATCCAGAGTTGAGAAGCTTCAGCCCCAACAGTAATGGTAATTGAACCTTCGTTAGTGTAACGAACTGCATTACCTAGCAGATTAACCAATACCTGTTCCGTGCGGTCAATATCTGCCAATACAGGAGGTAGTACAGATGGACATTGCAAGAGCATAACTGGCCCATCTTCTAATAATTGGTCGGAAAATTTTTCCACTAATGACTCTAACAACGGACGCAAATTTATCCGTTGGATATTAATTGGTAGATAACCGGCTTCTGCTTTGGATAGTTCTTGTAAATCGTTCACCAACCGTTCTAAGCGTCGAGTTTCTTTCGCTAAACGCCGATAGATTTCAGGAGACGCTTCAATTTCCCCATCAGCCAGTTCTTCTAAATAACCGCGCACTACAGTTAATGGTGTGCGGAGTTCATGGGTCATATCTCCAATTACTTCTCGCCGCCGCGCTTCTACGTCTTCTAAACTGGCAGCCATACGGTTGAAACTACTGCTCAATCCACTAAGTTCTGGAATGTCAGACACAGGTAGTCGTGCATCCATTTGACCAGCAGCAAATTTTTGGGTGATTTGTTCCATCTCGGTCAATCGCTGCATAATTCGTCTCGACACCCAGTAACTCAATCCTCCGGCGGCGGTAGTGCCGACTAAGACAGACCAAAGAGTGCTGCGCTGCCAAGCAAGTTCAAATCCTGTAACCAATTCAGCACGGACATCGATTAAGTCGAACCCCTGATTTTCTAATCCTTCCAAATGCAAGACAAACAAGCGCGGGGAAGAGATTTTGCTGATGCTCACCAGACTAGCTACCCCCACGATCATTACTACTAAGTGGGAGAAAAATAGCCGCCCTCTCAGCCCCATCTTCATAACATTTACGCCACCAGAGGATCTTCAAATTTATAGCCCACCCCAACAACAGTTTTAATAAAAGTCGGATTTGCCGGATCGGGTTCAATTTTTTTTCGCAACCGAGCTACATGAGTATCTACCACTCGTTCATCGCCAAAAAAATTATCTCCCCAAAGTTTATCAATTAATTGAGTGCGGTTCCAAACTCGACCAGGATTGCTGACAAAGGTGGTTAGCAAGTTAAATTCTAGGGTAGTTAAATCCAAAATCTCAGGTTCTTTGGAATTCATCTGGCGACTGGCAGTGCGCTGGTCTACATCGACAATAAAGTGTTGGGTACGATTGACTTGATGTTGTCCTCCTTGGCGGAGGCTACGCCGTAATAGTGCCCGCACCCTAGCTACTAACTCTCTGGGGCTAAAGGGTTTGACCATATAATCATCAGCACCAGTAGACAGACCAATGACGCGATCGATTTCTTCACCCTTAGCAGTAAGCATTAAAATGTAAGGATCTTTCGCACCTGGTTTCTGGCGAATTCGGGCACAAACTTCCAACCCATCCAAACCAGGAATCATTAAATCTAGAATGATTAAATCCGGTGGTTGCTCTTGAAACATCCGCAAAGCATTCATGCCATCGCGACTAGTGCGACAAAAAAATCCTTCTTTTTCTAAAGAGAGTTCGATTAAACGAGCAATTTCTAGCTCATCTTCAACTATTAAAATATCCATCAGAAATATAAGATCGAGCAAAATGGACAGAGCAAAGACACAAAGACACAGAGATATATTTTATGCGTCCCTGTGTCTCCCACTCTTTGCTCTTTTTAATTAGAGGTTTGAATTTGACGCTGTGCGATAACTATAGCCAAGATTAGAATCTTTTTGAATGTGTGTTTTAATACTATCAAGGTCAATAAAGCAGTCAGCAACATCAATCAAACTTTCACTAGTGGTTGTTTGCAGACTGACTACTTCCACCCGAACTCCCATTCTGCTGACAGCGTTCACAGCATAAGCTAAATCTCCATCGCCACTGACTAAAACCGCTGTATCATAATAAGGAGCTAAAGTTATCATATCTACAGCAATTTCTACGTTCAGATTTGATTTTTTGAAATTTTCTGTTGGTACAACGAGTTCCTTTGCCACTACGCGATAGCCATTGCGACGCATCCACAAGAGAAAACCCTGCTGCTTTTCATTACTGATATCAACCCCAGTATAGAAAAAAGCACGCAGCAGTCTGGAACCACTAGTTAAATGACAAAGCAATTTAACGTAGTCAATTTCTATGCCGAGTTGTAAGGCTGTATGGAACAGGCTTAAGCCATCAATAAAAATAGCAACTCGACCGCGATTTAAGTTATTCAAAATCGAACTATCAGGTGCAGGATCTCGCATCTTGGTATCTTTACCTTTGACAGCAGTATCGCTCAAATTTTGCCCTTGCCAATGTGGTTTCGCTTTGAGTACTTTAGATTCCTTAAATTCATTTGTTTGTTTGCTAAAATTAGTTATAATCATTGATACCTCTGATTTTAAAGCTGTAAAGAATTTTGACTAAATTTTCTATAGTATAGTCTGTGCTTTATTTATAACCTAGCAGGTAATGGTCTGAAGTCACTATATGCAGATAAGGTTAACTAGTGTTAGATAAGATTCAAAATAGACAGCGCAAGGTTTTCACTATTGTTATGGTTGATTTAACGAGATATTGCTTCTGCCCACAGATATGTTAATCTTTACCCACCCAGACAGCAAGAGTTTCGAGAAAATAAATCTTTTTGTCAGGGTAAGGACTGTTTGTTAGGTCTGTATTGCACTCAACCCAGAAGCACTACATCTATAATTGGGTAGATATGAACTGTAAAACCTGTAATAAGAACAACCCGACATAGGCAAATTCCGCATAAGAATACCACGGCTTTTAGGGGAAATGAGCCTAGCAATATTTACGCAGCTGTGAGAGTTTCAAAGAGTTAGAAGCACCAACAACGTAATATGGGATGCGATCGCACCTCAAAAGGTAACTCAAAAAGTAAGTTGCCTTAATTTATCTAAGAGCCAAATCAGAAGGACAGGAGATTTATTACTCTCTTGTCCCCCTGTCTTCTTAACGCACCGCAGCAGTTTCTAAAGATAAATCTTGAAACATGGGTGTGCTGAGATAACGTTCGCCAAAGGAAGGCTGAATCATCACGATTAAACGTCCGGCATTTTCTTTTCGTTTACCTACTTGAATTGCAGCGCACAAAGCTGCACCAGAGGATATCCCAGATAATAAGCCTTCTTCTTTTGCCAAACGTCGTCCATAGGCGATCGCTTGTTCATCGCTGACTCGAATTACTTCATCAACCAATTCTAAACGAAGGACATCTGGGATAAATCCGGCGCCAATACCTTGAATTTTGTGTGGCCCGGCTTCACCACCAGAGAGGACTGGGCTATTGCTGGGTTCAACTGCGATCGCTTTAAAAGTCGGTTTGCGCTGCTTAAGTACTTCGGCAATCCCAGTAATCGTTCCACCAGTACCTACCCCAGCAATGACGATATCTACTTCCCCGTCTGTATCTGTCCAAATTTCTTCGGCGGTGGTTTCTTGGTGAACTTTGGGATTAGCAGGGTTGCGGAACTGTTGCAGCATAAAAGTATCAGGGGTATTAGCCACAATTTCTTCGGCTTTACGAATTGCTCCCCGCATACCCTCAGTTCCTGGTGTCAACTCCAAAGAAGCACCATAAGCCCTAAGCATAGCGCGCCGTTCTTGGCTCATTGTCTCTGGCATGGTCAAAATCAAACGGTAGCCACGCGCTGCTGCTACCATTGCTAGAGCAATTCCTGTATTACCGGAAGTAGGCTCGACTAAAATAGTTTTTCCTGGGGAAATTGAGCCAGCGGCTTCCGCCGAGAGTACCATACTTAACCCAATGCGGTCTTTCACCGAAGCCGCTGGGTTCATCCCTTCTAATTTAACAACTATTCTTGCAACTACTCCCTCAGCTTGAGGAATCTTGTTCAGTTGAACTAAAGGAGTTCGTCCAATTAGTTCTGTGATGTCTTGAGCAATTCGCATTCTTTAACCCCTAAAATCCTAAATCTTAAGTACAGAGTATTTACTTATAACAATAAGCTTTGATGTATTTATTTTGCCATTTAATGTCAATGAGTGCATATACTATATATTCTAACTAAACCACAAAATATGAAAGTTTAGGAAGAACTTTTATGAGATATTCCCATTGATTCTCACTTTCTAAGAGGCTAGCTTACCATTCTTCTATTTTACCATTTGGAATTGCTGACTATTGTCCTTAAGTTGAGATTCAATTTTTATAATTCTGTATATATGAATAGTTTTTTACTTATTTTCTATTTATTCTGAAAATCTAATTTACTTTCAAAATATTTAATTGCTTTTATTAATTTATTAGTCTATCTTTATCGAGAGACATTGATATTTTCTTCTGAGTGCAGATTTTGTCAATTTAAAATTGCATCTAAAACAGTCTTTAACCATTGCCTACATTGCTTTGAGATTGAGTGCAAAAACCCCAGAACCCCACCTCGAAAATACTAGAACCCCGTCCAAAAAACACTAGCACCCATACCCCAATGAATTTTTATAAGACTTATCAGACATGGATTACAGGCTTTGAGTACTATTATAATGAATTTAATAATCTTAACAGGGCTGGGGTAAACTGTTTGGTGGAGAGCGGCTGATATAAATCGTATAGGATTTACGCAGAGATTCCCCTCTACCCCCCAACATTCCTGAGCGAAAGCTTAGTGAACTAGGGGGGACTTCTTAATCTCCCTTTTGAGAGTAGGATGAAACCAGATTCACGAATCAAGTGCGTTCTTTCTGACTGAATAATCCTATGTTTTGTAAAAAGAGTGGTAAGTTTTTATTAGTCAGTATTCAGTAGTGACGAGAAAAATAACTGGCAACTAATGATTGTAAAAATTACCACTAACACATATTTTAATATCAAAACTGTTTGAGAGGTAGAAATTATATACCTACTTTAGATAAACAGCAAAAGATATTTTCTTACTGGGTGCATACTACCTAGCAAGGGAGAGCCAAGATGAAAGCCAAAGTTTTTAATGTTCTCACAGTTTGCGTCGTTACCTTAGCAGTGCTTTCACCAGGACTAGTAGTATTTGGCATAATTTGGGAGCGACATCTAGAGTTAGTAAAACCTCAGAATTTCGCTTACGAAGTTAACAACACAACTACAGATGCTCCCGCCTTGGCTCCCCAGAAAGAGGGTACACATTCCCCTCAGACTAGCATTCAATCCTTCGATCGCAATGTGGTTCATCAAATGCTAACTGTTGCTGAACAATATAAATTTGCCACTATCCTGCAATGGTTCTTCTTGTTAACCCCGATTTGTGTTGGGTTAGGGATTCTCTTTTACGACAGATATCTGGTTCATCGTGCTGCTGTTTTAAAAGAACAAGTTGAAATGTTGGAAAGGCTGTGGCGCCAAAGTATCGAACAGTAACTTATTCACAATTTACTAAAATCAAGAAAATTACCATGACAGAGCAAGAACAACGCCAAAGCTTGTATTTTAATCTGATTGATGAGTTACTCAGATGTCCGAATGGTCAAGAACCAGAAATTTTGGAAGCTAAACCCGAATTGATTGATTCCGGTTTAGTAGAAACAATGTTACAAGTAGCTACTATGTTTGCTCATGAAGGCAATCAAGATGGTGCCCAATTTTTATTTTTTGTGGCACGTGAGCTAGCCAAAGAATTAGGTTTATACCCAGAAGTTCCCAGTACTGAAGTTGCAAATACTGAAGTTGCAAATAAGGAGTAAAAATGCTGTTGACTTCAACGGATGCGGGACAAATAGCTTTAGAACTGCTCATGGCAGACTGGAATATTTCAGAAGAGAACAGAGAGTGGTTTACAATCTTTAACTCTCGTCTGATTGGCGAGAGTTGGTACACTGTGGAACTAGGTATAGAAGGATTTCCCGATCGGTGGTTTATTCAAGTATATGACACTGGAGCGTGCGATCCAAACTATACATTTATTTCACCAATCCGTGGTTCTGAAGGATTTACGGACTTTGTAAATGTACCGGAAATCATAGCAGAGGTCTTAGTTTGTGAACGCAATGCTCGCTAATAATAATTAACAATTCAAAAGTTAGAATTCAATGTTGAGAGATGCTAGTTAAATGCATTCTATTTGAATTCATAATTTTCGATATCAGAGTGAATATACCTAAAAGTTAGGAATTATAGCTAGATAAACTTTCGTCCATTTGCGCGGAATTAAGAAATTTGAAATTCCCACAGTTAGGTTTTTTTATATAGCTAAAAATTCTATTTTTAAAGGTGTTACTAATACTTTGATATTTTCTTGAATATAAAGATGCTTTACGCAAATTTGAGGTGATGCCAAATGAGGTACACCTCTTTTTTTATGTAATATTTAAGCTTTTATTTAAGCTTAATTAGCTATTTTGTCATATTTAATTGATAAAATTATGTTATATTAAATAGCGTGATGGACGCTACAGAAATATCAGTTCCAATGATTGCTGAAGATATCTTAGCCAAAGAATTCACAAGAGTCGTCAACCATTACTACCCGCAAGTTGGAGAATTGCTGGATGGGTGTTATGTGAAAGTCATTACCTGTTTTTGGGGACGACCTGCTAGACGTTTGCAATATATAGGAATTTATTGCTCTGACGAAATGATTTCCTGCGTGCAAGCTCAAAAAGAAATACTCAGAGAAGTAGCTGACAACATGGGTTTAATCCAGGTTGTCTGTATGAATGCCAAGCGATTGTTGCGCGATCCGATGTCGAAGGTCAAAGAGAACAACCCACGTCTATGGTTAGAGTTGCAGTGGGTTGCAACTTAGTGATTCATCAAGAAAGAATTCAGGAATCAGGAGCTAGAATTCAGCATGAATTCTGTGCGACTGGCAAATGAATCAAGAGGTTTAAGACCCCCACTAAATCTTCTCTTTCAGAGACGCTTTGCGAACGATTTAGTGGTCAACAAGAAAGTGATCGGTCTGAATCCCCCACTAATTGATTCTGGATTCTGAATTCTGGCTTCTGAATTCTGCTTCATCACATTAATTGAGAGGGGTAAATTCTTTTGTAGAGAGGACTTTATTCCTCAAATATTTAAGCACGCTTTGTGCTTACTACAAACCTATCGACCACTAGAATAACCAGCACCTACGGTGAATACAAAGTATCAACGCAAGTAATGAAAACTGGAATTTTCTGCAATTACGATAATTTTCACCAAGATGCTCGTCGTGCCATCTTTGAGCAAGTTGCACTGGTAAAACAGGCAGAAAGCTTAGGTTTTGAGGAAGCGTGGGTTAGCGAACACCATTTTAGTGAATCTAATCTCAGCCCGTCCATGTTGGTGTTAATGGCACATTTGGCGGGATTGACTTCAACTATTCAATTAGGCACTGCGGCGGTGTTGCTGCCATTCCATAACCCGATTCGGGTGGCGGAAGATATTGCCACTTTGGATAATCTGTGTAATGGACGATTATTATTTGGAGTTGCTAAAGGTGGCCCCTTTCCTCAACAAAACAAGCATTTTGCGACCCTCCCAAGTGAATCCCGTCCCAAGATGCTAGAGGCGATCGCACTGATTCAAAAGCTCTTATATGAAACTGATGTATCATTTAATGGGCGATATTATCAATGCGATCGCTTAACGATTTACCCAAAACCATTGCAAAGTCAAATACCAGTGTATGTTGCCACTGGTGGTGATGATGGTATTGAGCTTGCTGCTAAACATTCCTTCAGCTTGATGGGTGGACCACCATTTTCTCTAGAGAGATTGAAGGATACTGTTGCTAAATATCGAGCCTTAAATTCTAGTGGTGCGGAAAAATTAGTGCTGGCACGCTTCTTTTTTGTTGGCAAAACATTTGACGAGGCGGTGAGTGAAGCGTTACCTTTCGTTCGCAAATTTAGCCAAAAAATGAAAGCTAATTCGGCTGAATTATTGCAGAATAATCCGAATCCCAACCAAAAACCATTCGACCGCACAAATATTTGTTTCGATGAAGACTATTTGATTGAGAATTCAATTATCGGTGATGTGGAGACTTGTCGAGACAAAATCAAGAAATTTCAGGACGAATTAAATTTAGGTACGCTAGCACTCAAACCCTCGTCTGCGGATTTGCAAAAAAACCTAGAGAGTTTGACGCGCTACAACCAAGAGGTGCGAAATTATGTCTTCTAAACTATACCTGCTTCCTCCCGATGATTTACCTCCCGCTGAGGTAACAAAACAGGATGGAATGCTGCAAATGGAGTTAGAACAGTCTGCTGGTAGATGCTTTTATCTAGCTTGCGATCGCATTACGCGAGTACTGTTATCTAATTGTCAATGGTATCTGACAACAAATGCTAACATCCTCACATTAATTATTGACTGCCCTGACTTAGTATCTTACTGGCATATTGTCAGCAATATTCCCCAGTTGGGTAATCGGTTAGAGCGGTTTGCTAGCAATGGTAAAATCCGCGTTTATCCGCCATTCGGCAAAGGAACGCCGTTTGAAATCAGCGTAAATGAAATATCAGCTTATCGAGATTGGCTTTGAGGTAAATAGAAACTGGGAATCATCTTTACCGCTGTTTTCCACCCTGTACTTTTAAAGTGCAGGGTGTTGTATTTTATGAGAGGTATAATTCATTTTTAAAATTGAATGCAGTTAGTTATTGAAGTAGGAATAACTACTGTAATTTTGGTTTATTTTTGTATTTTGAGACAGAAATATTTAGGCGATCGCTATGTCTACACTCAGTGGTAGTCTAATTAAAAGTGCAGTAGCGATTATCTAAACTTATCTACTTGCTTATGTCCAAACCTGCTGATATCAGCACTAAACGCCTAATCAGTCTTGCGCCCGATAACTGGGTAAAATGGGTAACACAAATTCCCGATGTTATTGTAGGTGAAATTCTCAACTCAGAATTTCAGTGGGTTAGTAGACAAAGTGATGTACTTATCCGTGTCGAAAATCCGCAGTATGGAAAATTTCTAGTTGTCAATGAATTACAACTGCGCTATAAACCGGAAATGCCACGACGGATGCGTGCTTATGCAGCTCTAGCTGAAGAAAAATATAATTTACCTACCTATCCAGTATTAATCAATATTCTTAAAGAAACTAACACAGAAATACCTACAACATATACATCAAATGTTGGAGGCTTAAGAGCAACTCAAGATTATCGGGTGATTAACCTATGGGAAGTTGATGTAAATACTGTCTTTGAAACACCATTACCATCCTTAATTCCATTTGTACCCATCCTCAAAGGCGGTGAAAACGAGGTTGTAATTCGAGAAGCCTTGCAAATTCTGCGTCAAGATGAACAATTAAATCAACTTGAAACAGTTTTGGCTTTTTTTGCTACGTTTGTAATAGAGAGTGCCCTAGTCCAAGAAATCATGAGGTGGGATATGGCTGTGTTGCGTGAGTCGCCTTGGTATCAAGAAATTTTACGTGAAGGAGAAGCACGGGGACGACGAGAGGAATTATATTCAGGTATTGAATTGGCACTGGAGATTAAATTTGGGACTCCTGGCTTAGATTTAATGCCAATCATTTACCAAATCACAGATTTACAGCGATTAAAAGTGATTCAACAGGCTATCAAAACCCTAAATACAGTTGAGGAACTACAGCGAGTTTGTGATTGATTTACTGGTAAAAAAACTTGTTAGAAAAAATACTTCCAGTTTTAATGAACTTCCAGAAGGATTTCATAAGTCACTGACTTAATTTGACAGGTTTTAGTTTAAACGCAGAGGTAAGCTAAAGAAAGCGCAGAGGGGCGCAGAGTTTTTACTATAATGATGCAGTTAACCATTTATACCAATTTTCTAACCCAGCACCAGTAGTTGCAGAAACCTGAAAAATCTGAATTTTAGGATTTATTTGCATAGCATATTCTATACACTTTTGAACATCAAAATCTATATAAGGTAGCAAATCAATTTTTGTGATAATCATGATGTTACTAGCACGAAAGATATGCGGGTATTTTAGCGGCTTATCTTCTCCCTCTGTAACAGAGAGAATTACAACTTTTGCATTTTCTCCTAAATCAAATAAGGCTGGACAAACTAAATTTCCGACATTTTCAATCATCACAACTGAGCTTAATGGCGGATTCAGTTGTTGTAAACCTCTTTCTATCATTGAGGCATCTAAATGACAGCCTGTTCCGGTGTTTATTTGAATGACTTTAGAACCTGTTTCTTTAATTTTTTTAGCATCGTTAGCAGTTTCTTGGTCGCCTTCAATGACACTAATAGATAATTGATGCTTTAAATCATTGATAGTTCGCGTTAAAAGAGTTGTTTTTCCAGCACCGGGAGAACTCATTAAATTTAAAGCAAGAATATTTCGACCTTTAAACCATCCTCTATTTTGGGCAGCTAGTAGGTTATTTTTTGCTAATATATTCTGTTCTAAAGATATTGTTGTGTTGTGTATTTTTGCATGAATTTGAGGCGCTTCTATATGAGTGTCATGACTGTGGGAGTGAGTGATGACAGTACCATCTGGTAAAGTGTGAGTATGGTTATATTGAGCTTCACCTGTTTCTAAATTTGTAATTTTTATTTCGCCATCATCAGAACAACCGCAGGTTACACACATAATTCCTCTATTTCTATTTCTTTAATTTTAAGTTCTTCACCAGTAATTAAATCTAATTCCACGCTACCGCAGTTACAGATTCCAAATGGTTTATCTAAATAAATTTCTGCACTACATTGGCGACATCTCCCTAAACCTGGAATTTCTAAAATTTCTAATGTTGCCCCTTCTAAAACTGTACCCTGAGTGCAAATATCAAAACAAAATCGGATAGCGTCAGGCATAATGGCTGAAAGTTTGCCAATTTCTAATAAAACTCGCTGCACTTTTGCGCCTTTGGCATGTTCAGTCACAATTGCCACAATATTTTGGGTAATTCCAAGTTCGTGCATACTATAAAATTTATTAACAAATTCGTGGTAATTGGTCGCCTACTAACATATCAACAATCCTTTCAGCACCAAAAACTGTTTTTAACAATACAATACCTGGGGGTGAAGGTATAACTTCGCCAATAATACAAGCATCTTTTCCGGCTGGATGAGATTTCATAGCTGATAAAACGTTTTCAGCATTCTTTTTTGGAACCACTATAACAAACTTACCTTCATTAGCTAAATACAACGGGTCTAAACCAAGAATTTCGCAAACTCCATTGACTTCTTCCCGTACTGGAATAGATTCTTCGTATAGACGAATTCCCACATCGGAACTGAGGGCGAATTCATTTAGTACTGTAGCTAAACCACCGCGCGTAGCATCTCGCATAGCGTGAATTTGGGGACATGTACGGAGGATAGTTTCTACTAAATTATGTAATGGCTGACAATCACTTTCAATATTAGTTTCTAGGGCTAATTCGCCACGGGCAATTAAAATTGCTGTTCCATGATTGCCTATTTCGCCATTAATGATTATTGCATCTCCAGGTTTAATATTTTGGGCAGAAATATTAACTCCTCTTGGAATGATACCAATACCAGCAGTATTAATAAAGAGTTTATCGGCAGCACCACGATGTACAACTTTTGTGTCACCAGTGACAATTTGAATACTCGCTTTTTCTGCGGCTATTTTCATGCTGGCTGCAACACGCCGCAAAGTTTCTACGGGTAATCCTTCTTCTAAAATTACGCTACAAGTTATATATAAGGGTTTAGCACCACTAACAGCTAAATCATTAACTGTACCGTTGACGGCTAATTCTCCTATATCGCTACCGGGGAAAAATAATGGGTCTACTACATAAGAATCTGTTGTAAATGCAAGTCTGTCTCCTTGTTGGAGGAGAGGGGCTAAGTTGAAAGTGGCTTGGTCTTCTAATTGGGAGAGAATTGGGTTATCAAAATTGCTGACAAAGATATCATCTATTAAATCGCGCATGGCTTTACCACCACTGCCATGTGCGAGGGTTATATGAGTGTCTTGCACTTTGGTTTGGTGACGACGAACTTTTTCTAGTTTTTCAAATAGAGGATTTTGTATTGAGTTTGTGGGGGGAATATTCATATTTAAATTTTTTTAAACGCAAAGTAATGCAGAGGGAAGCGCAGAGGTACGCGGAGTATTATTAGTCTGAGGAAAAGCCGCAGGCGGGGAGGGGTTCTTGAGTTATTTTTGGTTTTTGGGCGATTGTTTTTTTGGCAGTTGTGGAGAGTCGCCCGTATTTGTAATAGGCTGCGCAAGCACCTTCGGAAGATACCATGCAAGTACCGATTGGCGTTTCTGGTGTGCAAGCTGTACCGAATACTTTACACTCCCAAGGTTTTAAAACTCCTTTGAGGATTTCTCCACATTTACAAGCTTTATGGTCGGCTACTTTGAGGTTAGGAATGGTATATTTAAGTTCGGCATCAAATTGGGCATATTCAGGTTGAATTTTTAATCCTGAATAGGGTATGTCACCTAAACCGCGCCAATCAAAACTATCTCGCACGGCGAAAACTTTATTTATAGCCTGTAGTGCTACTGTATTCCCAGTTTTTTCTACAATTCGGTTATATTGGTTTTCGACTTCACAACGATTTTCTACTAACTGCTGCAATAGCATCCAAATTGATTGGAGAATATCTAAGGGTTCAAATCCTGAAACGACTATCGGCTTATTATATTGTTGGGAAATAAATTGATAAGGGTCAGTGCCAATTACCATACTGACATGGCCAGGCCCAACAAATCCATCCAGTTGTAAGTCGGGATTATCTAATAGTGCTTTGAGGGCGGGAATCACGAGGACGTGATTGCTAAACATACTAAAGTTATGAAGTTTTTCGGCAGCTGCTTGCAGAATGGTGAAGGCGGTGCTGGGGGCTGTGGTTTCAAAGCCTAATGCGAAGAAAACTATTTCTTTGTCGGAATTATCTCTGGCAATTTGTAGGCTATCTAGGGGAGAGTACACCATACGGATGTCTGCACCTTGTGCCCTAGCTTGCAGTAAACTCGTTTGGGAACCGGGAACTCGCATTGCGTCGCCAAAGGTGGCAAAAATGACGTTATGATTTTGAGATATGGCGATCGCATCATCTAATCTCCCTTTTGGCATTACGCATACTGGACAACCAGGCCCATGAATTAGTTCGATGGTTTGGGGTAATATTTCTTCGATGCCGTATTTAAATATGGAATGGGTATGTCCGCCACATACTTCCATAATTTTGATGGGTTTTTCTAGTCGATGGCATAATTTGGCGATTTCGCGGCATAACGCTTCAGCTTTTTCCGGTTCGCGGAATTCGTCAACATATTTCATAGGAAGTGAGGAGTAATGATTTTTATGTATCTGTTAATTTCGCTTTTCTGGTAGTGTTTGTGCTGCTAATTCTTGGAAGAGTTGTAATGTTTCTGCCGCTTCTTCTTCATTAATTCGATTCATCGCAAAGCCAACATGCACTAGTACCCAATCACCGACACAAGCTTCGGGAGGATGTTGTTCATCTACGATACAAGCAATATTTACTTCGCGCTTAACACCACCAATGCTAACTATGGCTAATTTATGGTTAACGTTGGTAATTTCTATAATTTTTCCGGGGATTCCTAAGCACATTTCTTTATTTTTTAGGGTAAATTAACCGCAGAGGCGCCAAGAAAACAGAAAAAACTATTTGTGAGAAAAATTTTTCAAATATCAACACTCATGTATTAATTGTGCGGCGGCAATAACTGCTTGTCCTAAAGATAAGCCGCCGTCATTAGCTGGAACTAAGCTATGAGTAAGTACTTTTATTCCCAATGTTTGTAATCGTTTGCTAACTTGCTCTAATAATATACAATTTTGAAATACTCCTCCTGTTAAAACTACCCGATCAATCAGATTTTCTTGACTAAGATGCTTAACCATTTCCACAATCGCATTTGCTAAACCTTTGTGAAATTTGGCAGCTATAACTGGCTGGGGAATCTGCTGCTGTAAGTCATTTAGCAAGGCTTGCCACATTGAACGCGGGTCTATACAGTAAATACTATCTAAAAAGCCAAAACTAAAAGGGTAGATTAGCGTTTCTTTATCATTATTTAAGCTGCTAACATCTACTATAGCTTCCATTGCGATCGCAGCTTGTCCTTCATAGCTACATTCTTCTCTATAAATACCGATAGCCGCCGCCACTGCATCGAACAATCGCCCCACTGATGAAGCTGGAGGAGAGTTAATTCTTTTCTCTATAAGTTGATTTAGTAGTTGAAGTGGCTTGTTTTTCAGAAATTTTACGATTTCTAAGTCAAGATACTTTTGTTCGCAATCATTCCAAAGATTAGCAGCTACTAATTGAGCATAAGTATTACGCCAAGGCTGATAAATAGCTTGTTCGCCACCAATCATTGCTACTGGTTTAAATGTTGCGAGTCGTTTAAAACTTCGGTAATCTGCTAAAAGAAATTCTCCACCCCAGAGTGTACTATCATCGCCGTAACCTAAACCATCTAAAGCAATACCTAATATTGGAGATGAATCTAGAGAAATCCCATTTTCTGCCATACAAGCGGCAATATGGGCATGATGATGTTGAATGTGATAAATTTTGATTTTATTTGTGTCTGCAAGTTCTTTACCAAGTTTGCTTGATAGATACTCAGGATGTTTATCAATGGCGATTACTTCTGGTTGATGTTCAAATAAATTTAAGTATAAATTTAAATTTTCTCGGTAAGCGTTGAAAGCAGCAGCATTTTCTAAATCTCCTAAATGTTGAGAGAGAATTGCTTCTCTTTCACTCAATAAGCAAAAGGTATTTTTTAACTCACTGCCCATTGCTAAAATTTGCGGTACTTTGTGAAATTCCAGTGGTAAACTAATTGATGCTGGTGCATATCCTCTGGCACGGCGAATTGTTTGAACCTTATCACCGACAACACGCACAACCGAATCATCTACCCGATTAATAATCTCTCGATTGTGAAAGAGAAAATAATCAGCAATTGTTCCTAACTTTTCTCTTGCTTCGTCATTATCAATACATTGTGGTTCATCAGCAAGATTGCCACTTGTTAAAACAATTGGGCGATTCATCCGCCGCAGAATTAAATGATGCAGGGGCGTATAAGGAAGCATAAAACCAAGAGTATTTTGCCCTGATGCTATCGATGGCGCTACTACTTTTTTACCTGTCGCTTGTAATAAAACAATTGGTGCAGCAGAACTTGTTAATAATTCTTTTTCTTTGGCGTTGATACTGCAATATTCTTCAATTACCTCAATATTTCGCGCCATTAAAGCAAAAGGTTTATGATAACGCTTTTTTCGCTGACGCAGTTTTTGTACAACGGTTTCCTGTGTTGCATCGCAAGCTAGATGAATACCACCTAACCCCTTAATTGCCACAATCTCACCTTTTTGCAACAAAGTACAAACAGCATCAACATCATCCAACATCGAAAACATAGAAGCAGTAACCGATTTGCCATCGGCGCGTTCTAACCAAGCTGCGGGGCCGCAAACATGACAAGCTATAGGTTGGGCGTGAAAACGTCGATTTTCGACATCATAATATTCCTTTTTACATTCTGAACACATCGCAAACGCAGACATACTGGTATTGCATCTGTCATAAGGAATGGCACGAATAATACTCAGGCGGGGGCCGCAATGAGTGCAATTAGTAAAGGGGTAGCGATAAAAGCGGCTAAAAGGGTCGAATATTTCTTGTTGACATTGCGGACAAGTAGCTGCGTCAGGAGTAATTTCTGTTTTAATGACATTATTGACACTAGTAGAAATTACAAAATCATCAAATTTAAATTCACCTTCATAAGGAGTTCTGATTAGTTGATTAATTCTTGCCAACGGCGGACATTCTGTTTGCAATCTAGCAACAAATTTGGTTATTGCTTCCTCACTACCAGATACCCGAATTAATACACCTTCACCATCATTACAAACATCTCCACCCAAACCGCAAGCTTTAGCCAGACGATATACAGTAGGACGAAATCCTACCCCCTGAACAGTACCGCCAACTCTAATTTCTTCAGTCGCCATATAAATCTGACTTTCAAAAATTACGAATTACGAATTATTAAACTGCCACAGCAAAATTCGGTTATTTCCAGAATCAGCTATCACTGCTGTATTACCGCAAATTTTTATCCCGTAACACCAATTTAAGCTATCTCGTTTAGGTAGTCCGAAATTACGATTTTCACCTTTACTTTGAAAATTTATTTGTCCTGCTAACCCATCTGCCATTACACCTTGCAGTGATAAAATTGATTCTGGCTTTCTCCATCCTAACAACCGGGAATTAGCAGTATCTGCAACTACTAACCAGTCGCCAGCCACACCGACACCATAAGGCATACTCAAACTACTAGCACTAGGATAATAAACTCCTTGATTCATTTCCACAAAATCAAAGTTTTTTTGTCCTAAAATCACTGCACAAGGGGCATTATTTTCTGTTGGTATTCCCTGCCAAATCATCACTCGGTGATTACCTGCATCGCTGACAACTAAATTTTCTCCCCAAAAGGTGATATCGTGACACCAACGCATACTCGCTGCGGTTGCAGAAGCACCGCCGTTTTCATTGCGAGATATCATATCCGGTTGTCCCAAAACTAAATCAGCAGGTTGACCATTTTCTGTTGGTAATTGATGCCAAATTAATATCCTTCGATTACCAGTATCGGCAATAAATAGCCGTCCTTGATGATAAAAAACACCATAAGGCCAGTGCATTGTATTAGCAGATGCTTGTTGACTTCCCCGATTTGCTTCATTATCAATAAAATTAGCTTGTCCTAATACCAAATCGGCTGGAACATTGTTATCTTCTGGTAAATTTTTCCAAATTAAAACTCGATGATTCCAAGCATCTGCTACAGCTAATCCTTCACCACAAGCACAAATCCCTGTAGGGACACTTAAAGTTGCGCTTCCCGGTGTACTTTTAGCATTTTGCCCTTCATGATAAAAATCAGGTTGTCCAATAACCCAATCAGCAGGTTGACTATCTCTTGTGGGTAATTTTTTCCATCCTAATAATCGATGATGTCCGGTATCTGATACCCATAAAGGCCCATTTGATAACAAACAAGCACCACGAGGCCCAAACATTGTTATGGGACTAGGTGCTATAGGTATCACTAATTGTTGTGGTTCAAGAATATTGCCTAAAATTACCTCTGCACCTTGAGATGAGAGAGGTAAATATTGAGAAATTTCTGTTACTTCTAGCGGTAGTTGTGATATGGGATGATTTATAATTGGAATATCCATGAACCGCAGATAGACGCTGATAATTATTTAAAAACATTAATATGAATCGGCGTGTAACAACAGTAACGATTTTCATTATATTTTTTTAAATTAAGTGAAAAAAAGTTTAAGAGACTTGCCTATTAATCACTCTTGAAAATTATCAGAGCTTACGCGAAAATAATGTAACTTTGTCATTAAGAGCGATAGCGAAGTAATCCCCTTTGACGCCCTTGATTGCTTTCATACAATCCGTTTCGGTTGCAATGACAATATCGACGTTGTGTAAGTCCTAATTATACAGCAATTTGCAAGTACATGAGGTACAAAATATAGGATTCACGCATCAGATATAAACAGTTTCTACCTTTGTCTCCTACCTTCAAACCCGTAGCTTTGTACTTCATACAAAAGAAAACTGCTGTATCTCTCCTTCTGTCGCTTTTACTACACAGGAATATTTTGCATGAGTACGCAATATACTTAAAAAAGAAAGTAAAAGCTAGTTTTGCTTGCGGAAAACACTAAAATGAGTAAGTCAAAGTTAGTTTTGCTTGCGGAAAACACTAAAATGAGTAAGTCAAAGCTGATTTTGAGTAAGTCAAAGTTGATTTTGCTTTCTCAAAACCCTAAAATGAACAACTAAATTACACAAATCAGAGAAGATTGTCAAATATTGACAAAGCATTTAGATATTTTGCTTACACACAAGGCTAAAGTGAATGTGCGAACTACTGATATGAAAAAGCAAAATAGCTGTAATTTCCTAATTATCAAGTATATTTGCCGAACTGTGACTTTCGTATCATAATTGTTGCAGTTTCACAAAAACCTTATCATCTTTAATTTTTACCGGATACGACTGAAGTGAAACATCAGGTGCAGTCAAACATTCACCTGTCTCTAACTTGTACTGAAATCCGTGGAAAGGACAGGTAATAATACCATTTTCAACTTTACCTCGATCTAGGGTAGAACCTAGATGAGTGCAAGCATTACGGTAACATTTTACTATAATACCTTGACGGTGTAAAATTAGGGAATTACCAGCAAGTTGTACTGCCAATACACTAAATTCAGGAATCTGTTCAATAGTCGCTACCTTGATCCAAGTAGAAGTTATTTTTGAAGAGAATGGACTAATTAAACCAAAACTTGCATTGTTAACAACAGGGTTATTATTAACCGCAACCACTCTAGTTATTTCGGGACAATAATTTTTGATTGCTTGTTCTACTCCCTGAGATAAAGTTAAAGTTGAAGCCGGACAACTGCTGCAAGTTCCGATTAATTTGACTTCTACTGTATCTGGGGGCTTAATTGCTACTAGTTCTACATCCCCATTATGGCTTTTTAAACCTGGGCGAACTTCTTCAAGGGCTGTTTGAATTCGCTGTGCTAATGGTGGTTTTGGTGGTTTTACTAGTTCGTGATAAAGCAAAACTGCGTAAACGACTTCATCAGTCACAGCATGACGCAAACCTGACATTGATTCTTGCTTGAGGCTTTTAATTAAACTAGTCAATGCTGCCTTATGCAAAGCTTCAATTGCCCTTTTTAGACCAACTGCTACACACCGTTGGCTTTCATCCCACTCGGATATAATTGCCTCAAAGCGGTTAATTTCTCGAACTAATTCTTCAAGGTTTGTCATTAGTCATTGGGTATGAAGAACAGACAAGGTAGACAAGGAAGAGGGGGAATACTTGGGAGAGATTTGTTCAATAATTCCCCTTGTCCCTCACTCATTACTCATTACTCATTACTCATTACTCAGCACTTTTTAGAGGCATTGGTTATTCATAAATCAATACGGTTCAGTTAAGGGTTATTGGTGTAGGTACTTGGTCTTTGAAGACGCGATAAATCGCGTCTCTACATGAGGTTTTTGGGCTTATCTGAACCACATTGATTCATAAATGACCAATAATAAATTACTTCATTTTGAAATCTTTGAGGAGAAATGGCATAATCAAGCCCGTCACGAGGCTAGATAATGTTATTGGTAAGTAGAAAGGAATGTCGATTTGTGCAAACAACACGAGTAGTAACGAACCTATAGCAGTAGCAATAGCAGTTCGTTGAACAAAATACATTGGATCGCGCAGTAATTTTCCTTTGAAAAATAACTTGGCAGAAAACCAGCCAATTTCTAACATATTTACTCCTAATAGTTTATCAATAAATTTAGGATTACAAACCCTAAGAGAATAGCAGGAATTACACCAGCAGGGGCAAACAATGCACCAAGCATTGCTGAAAACTGATAGCCAATATCTTTTCCAGCTAACAGCATTCCACCAATAGCACCACCAACCATAGACAAAGCTGTTGCTATGATTATCCAGACTAATTCTGTTGCTATGTTCAAGTCACCATCTGCTAAACTTGTGAGAAAATCTCTTAGAGAAGGGCTTGTTAAAATATCTCTCATGCTGTTTTTTTCCTGATAATTAGAGAAGTGGGCAGTAGAAGTAGAGAGATGAGGGAGCAGGGAGAGAAATCAATTCAAAATTCAAAATTCAAAATTCAAAATTAAAGAACTTCTCCTTTTGTGACCAATGATCAATGACAAATGCCCAATGCCCAATCACAAATGCCCTATTCCCTATTAACTATTTCTGCTTCAACATCTTGTAGAGCTTGAGCTACTATCTCTGCTTGTTCTATTTGTTGATTTTGGGTAAATATTTCAAAAGCTTGTTGATAGTAAATACGTGCTTGTGAGAGATTTTTAGGATTGTCAAGTTCTGGTTTTTCTGAGTTGTCGGGTAAGTTGAATAAGGCGTTGGCTTTGTTTGAAATTGTGTTAGCATACTCTAGAGGTGTATCTTGGAGATTACGCACTTTTAGCGCCTCATCATAAGCTGCGATCGCCCGCAAGTTATTCTCTACAGGATGGGAACTCACTAAATATTGCAAAGCGTTACCTAAATTATTTTGCAACATCGCATATTCTCTGGGATGATCGATTAGATTAATATGCTTTAGTGCCACCTCAAATGATTGCACAGCTAATCCTTGACGCAAGTATTCCCGTTCTGATGCTAGGGGCATAGAAAGGTAAGCGATCGCAATATTGTTATACAAAATCGCGTATTCCTGGGGGTAATCTTCCCAAGTAAACACCCGCAAAGCCTCATGATAAGCCTGGATGCTGTCGGTTATCCGTGCCAAATTGAACGGTACAAGCGATTGCAACACCAGCCCAAAATTCATCTGCGTCTCTGCTACTTCCTCTGGTGAAGCTAATTCCTGTAAAATTGGCAGTGCTTCTTCATAACCTGCTTTCGCTTGCATCAACAGTTGGTAGTCAGCATCCGGTATTGCCTGTAACGTCCCCGCCATCCCTACTTGCGCCCTGGCTTTCAGTAGGAGATACTCCTCACCACACATTTCATAGGCCCGGTAATATAAGCCAACTGCATTCCGCAAGTCTTGGGCAGTTTTGGGCTTTTTTTGAAAACCCTGTGCTATCTCAATCAGCATTTGAATTTTTTCTTCTGCTGAGGCTGACTCCGATGCAACAGCTGCTACCGCAGCCTTCACCGCTGAATCTGTAATGCTGGGGGTCATAACTCTGCCGTACTCTAGCCAATTGGGAATTGAGTCTGTTAACACCCATGAATGATGGAGATACGTAAACGCATTTCATCACGGGCCATACTGATTTACGCAGGCTTCGAGTCCTTTAGGCGGAATTCCCCTTTTTGTCTGAGCTAAAGGCTAAGGATTAGGAAAAGATTTGATTCCATGTCCAATATCCAATACCCCATGCCCAATCAATTTTTTTACTATAAAACACCCTATTTATAAAATTCTAGGGGGAAATTGCTAATATTAATGTCAGTTTTAAACACCTAATATTTTTTAAATACTTTTTGTATCATCATTTGACACAATCCGAATATTCTTTATTGAATTGTTGACATACTTATATGCACTATAGGAATCATATTTGATTTCTGAAAAAGACTACGAGATAATACGGAGGAAG
>NZ_JAVRCK010000095.1:0-33638 GCF_034530815.1 Nostoc sp. DedSLP03 | reverse complement strand
TAGTACAAAGTGAAGTATTTCGTGACCGTTTGGCTAAATTATCGTTCAAATCACAGTAAGCCTCAAAGAACTACTAGAATCAACAAATACGTTTCCAGCAATCTGTTGCTCAACTTATGCTTTCATAATTGCTCATCTTATAATTACAGTGACACCAGGAGTCCAACGGGTAATGATTGATGGGACAGAGCGCCCAATTGCCCGTCCTCAAGACAGTGAACGACAAAAACACAAGAGAACCTGGTTTTCCGACTTCTTCAACAACTGGAGTTTAGATTAGTTCCCGGTGCTAAACTAAATTTTCAAAAAATAAGGATACGGATTTAAGATGTTTCGTAAGGATTCAGGTGTTTGAAACCGAGTCACAGAGCGAGTTTCAAAATTGAATTTTGTTTATTAACATACCTGAAGTCGCAATAAGGAACGAAAACGTAGGCGTTACACAAAACTTATTGAGAATCAAAAATCATGCCTAATTCACAGAAACTATTATCAGGAAAAGGTTGTAGCGATTTTGGTATGACCTGAATCCTTACGATGTTTCCAAGAACTAAAACTAAGCTTTTTAGGCTTTATATAATGAGCCTTCTGAGTTTTGCACCGGGAACTAATCTAAGCTCCAGTACTTACTACTTTGTCAATATTTAGATGCGTTTGCCCTGGTTGGTTTGACAACAATGTTTCAATCTCTTTTTTTTCTACAACAGCATCTGGATTCGTTTTAGGATTCAGTTTTGTTGTTTTCTTCCAACTGATTCCCGCTTGCTAAAACAGGTCGTAGTAACTTTATTTTGACGTAGTAGCCACTAAACTCTGACCCATTTCAATACTTTGGGATCTTTGTCGTATCGATAGGTAATGCTGTCCTTAGTAGTGATAGACTCTCCTTTGCTGGCCTTACTTCTAATAGTAGAAACGGAATAGTAGGTTAATTCATTCATTTCCTTATGAGAAAGCTTTTCAATTGTATTACTTTCTGATTCATTTTGTGACTGATATTGAGATGAGTCATCTATTTTGATTTGAACATTTGTGGGAGGTTTAGTAATACTTTCTTTTTGACCTTTTTTATTACGATAATCCTGTACTTTCATAAGTTTCCAGTTGGAATATTGTGAGAGTTCCAGAACCCATTGATGATAATCAAATAGGCTTTCTCTATGTCCAACACTAATAAACGTTGTTTTCGTCTCTTGTAACTGTTGATATAAATGACCTTCATTTTTCAGATCTAAGGCACTTGTTGCTTCATCTAATATTGTGAACCTTGGATGAGTAACTAATAATCGTGCGAAAGCCAGACGTTGTTGTTCTCCTAGCGATAGTATGTTCTCCCAAGGAACTTCCGTATCAAAGCTATCGACTCGACTTAGCAAGTTTTGTAGGTTGACTTGTTGCAAAACTTCTTTAAGTTGTGCGTTGGTCATTTGACTATTTGTAGTAGGATAAAGCAACTGTTCGCGCAAGGTTCCTAAAATTATGTAAGGACGTTGAGGCAAAAATAAAACTTCTTCTAGGGGGGGTCGCACCAAACGACCAGTACCCGCATTCCATAAACCAGCAATCGCTCTTAGTAGAGAACTTTTACCTCGACCACTCGGCCCAACAATCAATAAACCTTCTCCTGCTTTGACAGACAGTGACAAACCTTCAACAATCACCTGTTCATAGTCGGGCGTTTGTAAAGTGACATTCTCAAAAACGATCTGATTTTCTTCTATTGTTTTTATAGTACGTACATCCTCTGGTTCTTTGGTAACATCTTCTAGCGCATCTGAAAATTCAGATAACCGTTCAACATAGCTAGAAAATCTTCCAGAATTCCCAAATTCATTAATTAACTCACCCAAAGCGTTAGCGAAAAAATAGCAACATGTAGACGCTTGGCTAAGTTCTCCAAAATCAATTTCACCTTTAATCTGTAAAGGCCCAAATACTATATATGGAAATATTTGAATTACAGCCTGATAACCTCTATTAAAAATCTCATTATTCCTCTCCCAATCAATTTTGCGTTTAGCATTTTTTATCAAATTACTAAATCGCCGGGCAATAATATTTAATTCTTGCTTCTCTCCTCGAAAAAAAGCTACTGATTCAGCATGAGTGCGGAAGTGAGTTAGACAATAGGTGTAGTCAGCTTTCGCTTCGAGTTCTTCTCCATTAATTTTATTTAATTCTTGGGTTAAGTAAACAGCAATCAAATTACCTATAACTGTATAAGTAACCAAAATTAGTGCAACAGTCTGAGAGATTGACCAGAGAATTAACAAAAAAGCTGTCATCTCCAGTATTTTTTCTAAGAGAGTAGCTGAAAAACTTAAAGCATTGTTTGCAATGGGTTCGATTTCTTGAGATAAACGTTGATCTGGATTATCAATATTAGATTTAAAGTTAATTTTGTAATATGCTCGATTGTCTAAATATTTTGATAAAATCTTATTATTCAGCCATTGATACCAATCAAGAGCAATTTTTTTTCTCACTAGTTTGGAGAACCCTACCAAGAGAGTTACCGATACCAGAGCTAAACCAAAAAGCAGTAAACTATCATAAAACTTAGAGATGTCCTTATCTTGAATGATGACATCGAGTAAATAGCGAGTAATAAAGCTATTAAAAACATTTGCGCTTACAAGTGCAATTATTAATAAAATCAACAGAGTGAGCATTCCCCATGAGCGAATTACGTCTGAGAATGCTCTGTCTCCTGGCTCGTTTGGATACCAGTAAGGTTGGGCGACTGCTTTTACGTCTTTCCAAAATTGAATAAAACCTAAAAAAGCATTTGTTGAAGGTTGAGCTTGAACAACTTGGGTTGGCATATTCTGAAACTAAACTAAGATTTTACGTAATAATTATGCTAGCTAGCTATATGGAAGTAGTGTTAAGGCTCAATCTCTTACTAAATAAGCATTGTAGCTATAAACAAAGTAGCAAATTGACCTAATGTAATTGTTGGTCTTTTTGGAGAATGATAGGCTTTTTATTACAAATCAGTAAATATGCTTTTGAAGGTATTATTTAGCACAATATTTATACTACGACGCATTTATTAAATCTGCTGCAAGCTCAGCTCCTTGGTGTCGAGAGTTGACAGCAGTTAATAATTTTTTAGCAAATAATTTTTGCGCCATGTTTCATATTCTATAACGCAGTATAAACCAATTTACATTTTATTTTTGCTTTTATCCCAATTTACCTAGTTGATACCTACCTCTTAACTGTCTTAACTGTCTTAACTGTCTTAACTGTCTTAACTGTCCGCTTAACTGTCCGCTTAACTGTCCGCTTAACTCTCTTAATTGGTATTGTATTTTGTTGATTAAGGTGAGATAATTCATAAATTCAATTAAAAAGTACAGCTTTAAATAAACAAACTCCGCTTATTGAAAAGTAAACTTTCATTGACAAGGAGTAAAAAATATCATTAGAGGATGTTTGAAAAGTCATGATTGATGTATCAAATATTTTTTTACCCCTCCCTAAGCCTCCCCTTTATAAGGGGAGGGAATCGAATTTTTCTTGTTTCCCCCCTTTATAAGGCAGGGCTGTTTCATTCCCTAAAGAGCGCTAAATATCAAGGGTTATAGCGATTTAAAATTGATTATTTTGTTACTAGCGTGCCAAGAAAATGAACAATTTTACTGTTGTTCAAGTGCTTAAAAGTTCATCTTCTCGTCACCCTCACTTACAATTTTCTCGCTAACCATCTTGACAAATCTTGTTTGAAATGGAATGAAACAGCCCTGCTTTATAAGGGAGGACTAAGGGGAGTAAGAACCCAATTAAAATCACAGCCAATCACTTTTCAAACAACCTCTTAGATACAGCAAATTCTGATACTTATTCCTATCAGAAAGTCTAGTTCATATTAACTTTCCTTTTAGCTAAGACTGTAAGAATTTAAGTTAGCTTGAAAAAAGTATTAATTTATTAAAATTAGCATCAATTAAAGTAAAAATATGAATTTAACAGAGCTTCTCAAAAATCTTTCAACAAAGAATGTTGAACTGTGGGTTGATGGAGACAAGCTGCAATATCGATCGCCTGAACATTCACTAACCCCTGAGCTATTGGGGGAAATTAAGCAATATGAACCAGAAATTATCCGCATTTTATCCCAGAGTACCGAGCAGACTGCAACTTATCCCCTATCTCACGGTCAAAAGGCACTGTGGTTTTTATATCAACTAGTACCCAGCAGTACAGCTTACAACGCCACATATGCAGCAAAGTTAGTTACAAATTTAGATATTCCAGCCCTGAAGCAGGCAGCACAAGTTCTAGTTGAAAGGCATCCAGTTTTGAGGACTACCTTTGCAACCATTAACGGCGAAGCTGTACAAACAGTTCACGAAAATCAGCAAATTGACTTTAGCTTCCAAGAAGCTTTCGATTTTGGCCAAGATGATCTAAACAATTGGCTGTCAGAAAAAAGCGATCGCCCCTTCGACTTAGAACAAGGGCCAATATTGCGCTTTGATTTATTAATTAACCATATTAAAACTGATAAACTAGCAACAAAAGAACATATTCTCTTAATCACGCTACATCAGATAGTCGGGGATTTCTGGTCTTTAGAAATCATGATCCGTGAATTGAGAGCCTTGTATAAAGCAATCGCCACAAGTGAAGTAGTCCAATTATCAGCACAAAACTATCAATATCAAGATTACGTCAAGTGGTCAGAGCAAATGCTCGCTAGTTCAGATGGAGAAAGTTTGTGGACTTACTGGCAGCAACAACTATCTGGTGAGTTGCCATTGCTAAATTTGCCAACAGATCGACCAAGACCTGAGAGCCAAACCTATAACGGCGCTTCCCGCTTTTTTACTGTTGAAGAAGAACTTTTACAAAAGCTTACAGAATTGGCGGACAGAGAAGGTGCGTCTCTGTATATCCTTTTATTAACAACATTACAAATACTATTACTACGTTATACCAATCAAGAAGATATTTTAATTGGCTCTCCAATGGTGAATCGAAGCCGTTCAGAATTTGAAAATATTGTGGGTTATTTTACTAATTCTGTGGTCTTGCGAGGAAACCTTTCAGGAAATCCCACCTTTAAAGAGTTGCTGGAGCGATCGCACTCTTGTGTGTTAAATGCCTTAGACCATCAAGATTATCCCTTTTCCCTGCTGGTGGAGCAACTGCAACCTGTCCGCAATCCCAGTTTCTCGCCACTCTATCAGATAGCTTTCGTTTGCAATCGCTCTCACCAGATGGATATGGATGGTTTGATTTTGGAATCAATAATTCCAGAGTCTAAAGGAGCTGCCTTTGATTTAACCTTAACCATTCTTGAGGAGCCAGCCTCACTCAAAGGTACATGGAATTACAACACTGACTTATTTGATGACAGCACAATCGCGCGGATGATGGGGCATTTTGTAACAATGCTTGAAGCAATTGTTACAAATCCCCAGCAACGAATTGACCAATTACCAATGCTCACACAATCTGAAAAACAGCAGTTATTAATTGAGTGGAATGATACTCAAGTAGACTACGCCTTCGATAAATGTATTCATCAGTTATTTGAGGAGCAGTCTTTGAGTACACCTAATGCTGTGGCAGTGGTGTTTGAGAATCAACAATTGACGTACCACGAGTTGAATTGTAGTGCTAACCAGTTGGCGCATTATTTGCGGTCTTTGGGAGTGAGAGCCGATGTGCTGGTGGGAATCTGTGTGGAGCGCTCTTTGGATATGGTGGTGGGATTACTTGGTATTCTCAAGGCAGGTGGGGCTTACGTACCACTTGACCCAGAATATCCCAAAGACCGTCTCTTGTTCATGCTTGCAGATGCTCAAGTTTCAGTATTACTGACTCAACAGCAGCTCCTCGATCAACTACCTGAGTATCAGGGAAAACTGATTTGTTTAGATGAAGTCTGGTCAGAAATTCTGCAAAACAAACAGAATAATACTGTTGAGGTAGTAAAGCCTACTCATCTAGCGAATGTGATTTACACATCCGGCTCCACAGGCAAACCCAAAGGGGTAATGGTTGAGCATAGTGGATTGTGCAATCTAGCTCAAGCTCAAATTCAGGCTTTCGGTTTGTCTGGTGATAGTCGAGTTCTTCAGTTTGCCTCCTTCAGTTTTGATGCTTGCATATCAGAAATCTTGATGGCTTTGGGATCGGGGGCAAGACTTTACTTAGGAACAAAAGACTCTCTCATGCCGGGTATGCCTTTAATTGAGCGATTACGCGATTATGGCATTACCCATGTCACCCTACCACCATCAGCGCTAGCAGTCCTGCCAGTAGAAGAACTGCCAACATTGCAAGCGATCGTTGTCGCCGGAGAAGCCTGTCCTCTGGAACTGATGCGACAATGGTATACAGGAAGAAACTTCTTCAACGCTTACGGCCCGACAGAAGCCAGTGTTTGTGCAGCGATCGCTAAATGCACTCCACTAGACCAAAAAATTTCCATCGGTCGTCCAATTGACAACACCCAGATATACATACTTGACCAAAACTTACAACCAGTGCCTGTGGGTGTACCAGGAGAACTGCACATTGGTGGTGCAGGATTAGCGCGAGGCTATCTCAACCGCCCAGAATTAACACAAGAGAAATTTATCTCCAACCCCTTCAGTGGAAGCAGAGGAGCAGGGGAGCAGGGGAGCAGGGGGGAAAAACGTCTTTATAAAACTGGGGACTTGGCTCGTTATCTACCAGATGGTAATATCGAATACTTGGGACGCATCGATAATCAGGTGAAAATCCGGGGTTTCCGCATTGAGTTGGGAGAAATCGAAGCAGCACTAAGCCAACATCCCCACGTGCAAGCATCATGTGTCATAGCCCGCGAAGATACTCTTGGTGACAAGCGCCTAGTAGCCTATATCGTACCGCAGCCACAGGTGACACCTACAATTAGCGTTCTGCGTACCTTCCTCAAAGAAAGGCTACCAGAATACATGATACCAAGTGCGATCGTTATCCTAGAATCTTTACCCCTAACCCCCAACGGCAAAATAGATCGTCGCGCTCTACCAGCACCAGAGCCAAGTAGTGAATCAAGAGAGAAATATGTAGCTCCGCGCACCCCAATTGAAGAAATATTGGCACAAATTTGGCAACAAGTCCTGAAAGTAGAGCTTGTAGGCAGAGATGATGACTTTTTTGAACTAGGAGGACACTCTCTACTAGGAACGCAATTTATCTCTCGTGTGCGTACTAGATTGAAAGTAGAAATACCATTGCGGACTTTATTTGCTACACCAACAATTGCCCAGTTAGCACCATCGATTCAGCAGTTACAGCAGCAAGATATAGAACTGTCAGCACCACCTATTTTAAAGCGGGTAGAGAATGCAGAAATACCACTGTCATTTGCTCAACAGCGTTTGTGGTTTTTAGACCAGTTAGAGTTGAACAGTGCCTCATACAATCTATCCATAGGTTTGCGTTTAGTAGGAACTCTTAATGTTGCCGCCCTAGAACAAAGCTTAATTGAAATTATTCATCGCCATGAAGTATTACGCACAAACTTTGTTACTGTTGATGGAAAGCCTTTACAAATAATTCAAACGGTAACGAACCGTACAGTAAGAGTCGTTGACTTGCAGCATTTATCAACACCTTTACTGAGCATCTCGACTTCGCTCGATGGAACCGAAGTCGTTGGCGGAGCCTCTGCCTCAGCAGAAGTAACAGAACAAAAAACGGCTGCACAGAAATTACTGGAACAACAAGCAATTGAGCCTTTTGATTTAGCTCATGATGCATTAATCAGAGCGACGTTGGTGGTGCTGTCTCCTACAGAACATTGGTTATCAGTGTGTATGCACCATACTGTCTGTGATGGCTGGTCAATAGGTGTGTTTGTCCAAGAGTTAGAAGCACTGTATAATGCTTATTCTCAAGGTCAACCATTTCTACGAGACGCTACGCGTAGCTTGCTTCCCCAAAGGGGTACACCTCTATTACCACTACCAATTCAGTACGCGGATTTTACTGTTTGGCAAAGACAATGGTTACAAGGGGAAGTACTACAAAACCAGTTGAGTTACTGGGAAAAACAGTTGGCAAATGCACCCACATTCTTGCCACTACCCACAGATAGACCAAGACCTACTGTGCAGACTTTCAATGGCTCATATCATGTGTTTGCTCTGTCTGTTGAGTTGACCCAACAGTTGGAAAAACTGAGTCAACAGCAAGGTGTAACTATGTTTATGACTTTGTTGGCGGCGTATAATACTCTGCTTTATCGCTACACCGGACAAGAAGATATTTTGGTCGGGACACCAATTGCCTACCGCGATCGCACTGAGTTGGAGTCACTTATTGGCTTTTTTGTCAATACTTTAGTGATGCGGACTCAAGTTTCAGGCGATCGCACCTTTAACGAATTACTCCCACGTATCCGGGAAATGGCACTATCCGCCTACGCACATCAAGATTTGCCCTTTGAAATGCTAGTGGAAGCATTGCAGCCAGAACGGGACTTGAGCCATACACCATTGTTCCAAGTGATGTTCGTTCTCCTGAACGCTCCCATGTCTGAAATAAAGTTGACTGGGTTAAGTGTCAGTGGCTTGCCAATAGGAATCACCACGGCAAAATTTGACTTAACTTTATCAATGGAAAACACTCCCGGTGGACTCTTTGGGTGGTGGGAGTACAACACTGACTTGTTTGATAGCAGCACTATTGAGCGCATGACTGGTCATTTTGTAACGCTGCTTGAGGCAATTGTGGCTAATCCCCAAGAGCGGATTTCGCAATTACCAATGCTCACAGCATCTGAGCAGCAACAGTTATTAATTGAGTGGAATGATACAGGGGTAAATTATAGCCAGGATAAATGTATCCATCAGTTGTTTGAGGAGCAAGTTCAACGTACACCTGATGCTGTGGCGGTGGTGTTTGAGAATCAACAATTGACGTACCACGAATTGAATTGTCGTGCTAACTCTTTGGCGCATTACTTACGTTCTTTGGGAGTCTCCGCCGATGTGCTGGTGGGGATTTGTGTGGAGCGTTCTTTAGAGATGGTGGTGGGACTGTTGGGTATTCTCAAGGTGGGTGGGGCTTACGTACCACTTGACCCAGAATATCCCCAAGAGCGTCTGAGCTTCATCTTGGAAGATACTCAAGTTTCAGTGCTGCTGAGTCAACACCATTTAATTGAGAAATTACCCCAGTGTCAAGCGCAGCTTATAAGCTTGGATACTAACTGGGAGTTGATTTCTCAGTTGAGCCAAGAAAATCCCATCACTGATATCCAAGCTAGTAACTTAGCTTATGTGATTTATACTTCTGGTTCTACAGGTCAGCCCAAAGGTGTGCAAATCTCACATAAATCTGTGAGCAATTTCTTATCTGCCATGCAGCAGCGCCCAGGAATAACAAAACAAGATACACTGCTTGCAATCACTACTATTTCCTTTGATATTGCTGCTTTAGAAATTTTTCTGCCTATAACTGTAGGTGCATCTGTGGTCATAGCCCGTCGTGACGTGACCCTTGATGGAAGAGAGTTATTTGACTTGCTAGTTAAGTCTAAGGCAACAATTATGCAAGCAACTCCAGCTACTTGGAGATTGCTTTTAGACTCCAACTACCAATTTAGCGATCTAAAAATACTTTGCGGGGGTGAAGCTTTACCTTGGGATCTAGTTAATCAACTGCTTGCCAGGGGCGCTTCTTTGTGGAACCTTTACGGGCCAACAGAGACTACTATTTGGTCAACGATATGTCAACTCGAATCCAATGACAGCTTGATTTCTATTGGTCGTCCAATTGACAATACCCAGATATACATACTAGACCAAAACGAAAAACCAGTACCTGTAGGTGTACCAGGAGAGTTACACATCGGTGGTGCAGGATTAACAAGAGGCTACTTGAACCGACCAGAATTAACACAAGAAAAATTCATTCCCAACCCGTTTGAGGAGGCAGGAGGGAGTAAATTATATAAAACCGGAGATTTAGCACGTTATCTACTAGATGGCAACATAGAATACCTGGGACGCATCGACAACCAAGTAAAAATTCGGGGATTCCGCATTGAATTGGGAGAAATAGAAGCAGCACTGAGCCAACATCCTCATGTGCAAGCATCATGTGTCATAGCCCGTGAAGATAACAGGGGTGACAACCGCCTAGTCGCCTACATCGTAGCGCATCCACAAGTAACACTCACAATTAGCGAACTGCGTAGCAACCTCAAGGAGAAGTTACCAGACTACATGGTTCCTTCGGCAGTAGTTATCTTAGAGTCCTTACCCCTAACGCCCAACGGAAAAGTAAATCGTCGCGCCCTACCAGCACCAGAGCTAAGTAATGAATTATTAGAGAAATATGTCGCCCCACGCAACCCCATCGAAGAAATACTGTCACTGATTTGGCAACAAGTCTTAAAAGTAGAGCTTGTAGGCAGACATGATAACTTTTTTGAGCTAGGGGGACACTCGCTACTCGCAACGCAACTTATTTCCCGTGTGCGTAGCAGCTTGAAAGTAGAATTGCCATTGCGATCGCTATTTGCTGCACCAACAATTGCTGAATTATCGCATAACATTCAGCAGTTACAGCAACAAGATATAGAATTTGCTGCACCACCCATATTACCAAGGACAGAGAATGCAGAAATACCACTGTCTTATGCTCAACAGCGTTTATGGTTTTTAGACCAGTTCGAGCCGAACAGTGCCTCATACAACATCCCCTTCGGGTTGCGTTTAGTCGGAACTTTGAATGTTGCCGCGCTACAACAAAGCTTAATTGAAATTATTCATCGCCACGAAGCATTACGCACCAACTTGATTGCCGTTGATGAGAAACCAACTCAAATCATTCAAACTCAAACAAATTGGACACTAACAGTAGTTGACTTGCAGTATTTATCCGTAAGAGAACAAGAAACTGCTGCACAGGAATTACTCCAACAACAAGCCATTCAACCTTTTGACTTAGAGTCAGAAGCATTAATCAGAGCAACATTAGTGGTGCTGTCTCCTACACAACAGTGGTTATTAGTATGTATGCATCACGCTGTCAGTGATGGCTGGTCAATAAATATATTTGTCCAGGAGTTACAAGCACTGTATAATGCTTACTCAATAGGTAAACCGTCACCCTTGTTACCACTGCCGATTCAGTACGCAGATTTTGCTATTTGGCAAAGACAATGGTTGCAAGGAGAGGTACTCAAGAGCCAATTGAGTTACTGGAAAGAACAGTTGGCTAATGCACCTACATTCTTGCCATTACCCACAGACAAACCAAGACCTGCTGTGCAGACTTTCAATGGCGCACATCTGGAGTTTAGTTTGTCTGTTGAGCTAACTCAAAAGTTGGTAAAGCTAAGTCATGAACAGGGTACAACCTTGTTCATGACTTTATTGGCGGCATACAATACCCTGCTTTATCGCTACACCGGACAAACAGATATTTTGGTGGGTACACCAATTGCTAACCGCGATCGCACCGAAATAGAAGGACTTATTGGCTTTTTTGTCAACACCTTAGTCATGCGGACTAACTTGGCTCAAAACCCCACCTTTAACGAATTACTCCCGCATATCCGGGAAATGGCATTATCCGCCTATGCTCATCAAGATTTGCCCTTTGAGATGTTAGTAGAAGCATTGCAGCCAGAACGGGATCTCAGCCATACACCAGTGTTCCAAGTAATGTTTGATCTGAATAATGCACCCACATCTGAAATAGAGTTAACTGGGTTAAGTGTCAGTGACTTGCCTATAGAAAACTCCAAGGCAAAGTTCGATTTAACTTTATCAATGGAAAACACTCCCAATGGACTCTTTGGGTGGTGGGAGTACAACACTGATTTGTTTTCTCGCAGCACCATTGAACGGATGACTGGTCATTTTGTGACACTGCTTGAAGGTCTTGTTGCTAATCCTAATGAGCGTATATCACAATTACCAATACTCACAGCATCTGAGCAACAGCAATTATTAGTTGAGTGGAATGATACAAGCGTAGATTATCCAATAGATAAATGTATCCATCAGTTATTTGAAGAACAGGTGGAACGCACACCCGATGCTGTAGCGGTGGTGTTTGAGAATCAACAATTGACGTACCATGAGTTGAATTGTCGTGCTAACTCTTTGGCGCACTACTTGCAGTCTTTGGGAGTCTCCGCCGAGGTGCTAGTGGGGATATGTGTGGAGCGTTCTTTAGAGATGGTCGTGGGATTACTTGGTATTCTCAAGGCGGGTGGGGCTTACGTACCACTTGACCCGGAGTATCCCCAAGACCGTTTAAGTTTTATGCTCGCAGACGCTCAAGTTTCAGTCTTACTCACCCAACAGCATCTAGTTGAGTCTCTTCCTCAAGATCAGGCGCGTGTAGTTCACTTAGATAAAGACTGGATCGCGATCGCTAAGTCTAGCCAAGAGAATCCAATTGCTCAGGTGCAAACTAGTAACTTAGCTTATGTTATTTATACTTCTGGCTCTACTGGTCAACCGAAAGGGGTAATGCTATGTCACAGTAACCTTTGCAACCATATGTTCTGGATGCAAGCAACATTCCCCCTAACTGAAAAAGACAAAGTACTGCAAAAAACTCCCTTTGGCTTTGATGCCTCAGTTTGGGAATTCTACGCTCCATTGTTAACAGGTGGACAGTTGTTAATAGCTAAACCAGGAGGTCATGCTGACAGTGCTTATCTGTTAAGGTTAATTGCCCAGCAGCAAGTAACTACTGTTCAACTTGTTCCATCTTTACTGCAAATGTTTTTAGAACAGGGAGGAATCGAAACTTGTCACTCCCTCAAACACGTGTTCTGTGGCGGTGAAGTCTTACCCGTTACTCTGCAAGAAGGCTTATTAAGTAAGCTAGATGTAAATTTACATAATTTCTACGGGCCAACAGAGGCTTGTATTGATGCAATTTTCTGGAATTGTCAGCGTGAGATTTATCCACAACTTGTCCCCATTGGTCGTCCAATTTCCAACACACAAATCTACATACTCGATCAAAACTTACAACCAGTACCTGTAGGTGTATCAGGAGAACTGCACATCGGGGGTGCAGGATTAGCAAGAGGCTACCTCAACCGCAGCGAGTTAACACAAGAAAAATTTATCCCCAACCCCTTCAATGGAAGCAGGGGAGCAGGGGAGCAGGGGAGCAGGGGGGAAAAACGTCTCTATAAAACAGGGGATTTAGCACGCTATCTGCCAGATAGTAACATAGAATACCTGGGTCGCATCGACAACCAAGTAAAAATCCGGGGTTTCCGCATTGAGTTGGGAGAAATCGAAGCAGCACTAAGCCAACATCAAGATTTGCAAACATCTGTGGTAATCGTCCGCGAAGACATTCTCGAAAATAAACGCCTAGTCGCTTATGTAGTACCGCAGCCACAGATAATACTCACAGTTAGTGAACTGCGTAGTTTCCTTAAAGAAAAGCTACCAGAATACATGGTACCAAATGCGATCGTCACCCTAGAATCCCTACCCCTAACACCCAACGGCAAAATAGACCGTCGCGCTTTACCAGAACCACAAGCACGCACAGGAATAGAAAGCAGCCTAGTGGCACCGCGCACCCCCATTGAAGAAAAACTAGCCCAAATTTGGGCGCAAGTATTAAGAGTAGAGCAAATAGGAATACACGATAACTTTTTTGAACTAGGAGGAGATTCCATTCTTAGCATTCAAATTATCAGCAGAGCAAAAGTTGCCGGAATAGAACTGACAATCAAACAACTATTTGCCAATCAAACCATCGCTCAATTAGCCACAGTTGTAGGCACAACAAAAGCACTCTCAATTGAACAAGGATTAGTCACAGGGACATTACCCCTAACACCAATTCAACACTGGTTTTTCGAGCAGAAATTACCAGAGAAACACCACTTCAATCAATCATTTATCCTCACAGTACCATCAGACATCAACCTAGAAATATTAGAGCAAGTATGGCAGCAAATACTAAAACATCACGATGCTCTAAGGCTAAGATTCACCCAAACAGATACAATATGGCAGCAGATTCATGCCGCCCCAACAGATAACATTACTATCCCCCGGTTTGACCTATCGAAAGTTCCAGAGACTGAGATAGAAACTATCATCGAAACCACAGCCAATGAGTTACAGGCGAGTTTAAATCTGTCAGAAAATCTCGTGCAAGTAGCATTGTTCTGGCTGGGTATTGACAAAAAAGCGCGATTACTCATAGTAATTCACCACCTCGTAGTAGACGGTGTTTCCTGGCGGATATTGTTAGAAGATTTGCAGACAGCTTACCAGCAACTAAGTCAAGGTAAAACCATTCAACTACCTGCCAAAACCACATCCTTCAAAGATTGGTCACAACAACTGACAGAATATGCTGTGGCAGAAGTCTTGAAATCAGAACTAGATTATTGGTTGAGTGCATCTTACGATGCAGTTGACTCCATCCCAGTAGACTATGCACAAGGAGTAAACACTACTGCATCGGCTAGGACACTAACAGTATTATTAGACGAAGCCGAAACTCTTTCTCTCCTGCAAGATGTCCCGAAAGCTTACAAAACACAAATTAACGATATCTTGCTAACTGCCTTAGTGCTGGTGTTGAGCAGATGGACTAACTCGGGTTCAGTGTTATTCAACTTAGAAGGTCATGGGCGGGAAGATATCATCGATGGCGTAGACTTATCACGTACTGTTGGTTGGTTTACAACAATTTTCCCAGTAGTTGTAGAACTGGGAATCATAGATGGTCTGGGTACTGCGTTAAAATCTGTCAAGGAACAATTACGTGAAATTCCTAATAAAGGCATTGGCTATGGCTTATTGCGTTATCTCAATGTTGATGTAGAAATTAGCGCCCAACTAGAGAAAATTCCCCAAGCAGAAATTAGCTTCAATTATTTGGGACAATTTGCTCAAGTTGTAAATACATCTTCTCTGATGCAAATAGCTAATGAGCCTAGCGGAAACAGCGAGAGTTTACAAGGTCAGCGTCATTGTTTAATAGACATTAATGCCATCATTACTAACGAACAACTGCAAATAGATTGGACATACAGCAGCAATATCCATCAACAGGAAACGATTGAGAATATTGCCCAAGAATTTGTCGAAACGTTGCAAGAGATAATTGCTCATTGTTTATCAGGAGAAAATACAGGTTATACGCCTACAGATTTCCCGTTAGTTAAACTTAACCAACTAGAACTGGATCAAATATTAGAAAATCTATGAAATTAGAACTTAGCAAAACTAATCGGCAAAATATTGAAGATATTTATCCCTTATCTCCCATGCAAGAGGGGATGCTGTTTGAAAGTTTGTATGCTCCAGACTCAGGCGTATATTTTGAGCAGATAACTTGCATTTTGACGGGAAATCTAGATGTAAAAACCTTTGAGCAAGCATGGCAGCAAGTGGTAGCTCGGCATCCGGTCTTCCGCACAGCATTTCTGTGGGAGTCTTTAAGTCAGCCAGTTCAAGTGGTGTATCGACAAGTTCCGGTGACAGTTGATACATATGACTGGCGAGAGTTATCTGCACAAGAGCAGCAACAGCAATTAGAGACTTTTCTGGATTCTGACCGACAACAGGGTTTCCAACTGTCGCAAGCGCCATTGATGCACCTACATCTAATCCAATTGGATAGGAATACTTATCAGTTTGTTTGGTCTCATCATCATTTATTACTTGATGGCTGGTCGTCACCTCTGGTTTTTAAAGACCTGTTTGAGTTTTATCAAGCTATTTCTCAGGGTAAAAGTTTACCTAACATCGGAACTCTGGGCTACCGCAACTATATTGCTTGGTTACAGCAACAAGATCGAGATTTAGCTCAAAGATTTTGGCGACAAAAACTACAAGGTTTTACTACACCAACACCTTTGACCGTGGATAAACGATTGTCCGTGGAGCAGCATTCGAGCTACAGGGAACAACAAATTGACTTAACTGTGCCAGCGACAGCAGCCGTGATGTCTTTTGTCAGACAGCATCAACTGACGATGAGTAATTTGGTGCAGGCGACTTGGGGATTGTTACTGTCTCGCTACAGCCAAGAAACAGATGTGGTTTTTGGTGCAACTGTCTCTGGTCGTCCGCCTGAACTTGTTGGTGTAGAGTCGATAGTGGGATTATTTATCAATACTCTACCAGTGCGGGTGCAAATCTCCGAGAAGACTGAATTACTGGGTTTGCTGAAGGATTTACAGGCGCAACAGATTGAATCTGAGCAATTTTCCTATAGCTCATTGGTAGAGATTCAGGGGCTGAGTGATATTCCCAGGGGTACGTCTTTGTTTGAGAGTATTGTTGTTTTTGAGAATTATCCTGTTGATACGGCTGTTTTACAAGGCAATAGCGATTTTTCCCTCTCGAATTTTAGGTGGATTGAACAAACAAATTATCCGGTGACGGTTTTAGTTTCCCCTGGTGAGCAATTGTCGCTGAGGGTGATGTACGATGCTAGTCGATTTGAAGATGGAACGATTAGCCGGATGCTGGGTCATTTTGTCACAATGCTTGAGGCGATCGCAACTAATCCTGTGCAACGAATTTCCCAGTTGCCAATGCTAACAGAATCTGAGCAGCAACAGTTATTAGTTGACTGGAATGATACAGCAGTAGACTATCTTCAAGAGAAATGCATTTGTAAGTTATTTGAAGCGCAAGTAGAGCGTACCCCAGATGCGATCGCAGTAGTATTTGAGAATCAACAACTAACATACTACCAGTTAAACAGTCGTGCGAACCAGTTAGCGCATTACCTGCGATCGCTGGGAGTAAAACCAGATGTGCTAGTAGGGATATGTGTTGAACGCTCCCTAGAAATGGTAATAGGAATCCTTGGAATACTCAAAGCAGGTGGAGCTTATGTACCGCTTGACCCAGAATATCCCCAAGAGCGCCTGAGTTTCATGTTAAAAGATGCCGCTGTCTCAGTACTGCTCACTCAACAAAAGTTAGTAGAGAAACTACCCCAGCATCAAGCGCATGTTGTTTGTTTAGATACCGACTGGCAACTGATAAGGCAATTGAGCCAAGAGAATCTCATCTCTGGTGTACAAGAAAATAACTTGGGTTACGTAATTTACACCTCTGGTTCCACAGGCCAACCAAAAGGTGTAGCCCTGACTCAGTTGGCGCTTTGCAATCTCATGCTGTGGCAATTGCAAAATTCACCAATGTCACCCAGTGGAGTTAAAACCCTGCAATTTGCACCTGTCAGCTTTGATGTCTCCTTTCAAGAAATGTTCTCGACCTGGTTTTCTGGAGGCACATTGCTGTTGATTGGAGAGGAATTGCGTCGAGAACCGTTAGCCTTATTAGGTTTACTCCAACAACAAGCAGTTGAAAGATTGTTTGTGCCGTTTGTAGCTTTACAGCAACTAGCGGAGGTAGCTGTTAGTAGTGAATTAGTTACTAGTAATCTAAGGGAAATCATTACTGCTGGCGAACAGTTACAGATTACTCCTGCCATTTCCAAGTGGCTAAGTCAGTTAAGTGACTGTACTCTGCACAATCATTACGGCCCATCGGAGAGCCATGTGGTCGTTAGTTTTACTCTAACTAATTCAGTGGACACTTGGCCGTTACTTCCTCCAATAGGTTGTCCCATTGCCAACACGCAAATCTACATCCTCGACCAAAATTTACAGCCTGTACCTGTGGGTGTACCAGGAGAACTGCACATTGGTGGTGTGTCCCTAGCAAGAGGCTACCTCAACCGACCAGAATTAACCCAAGAAAAATTCATCCCCAATCCGTTTGAGAAAGCAGCAGAAAGTAGATTATATAAAACAGGGGATAAGGCACGATATTTACCAGATGGCAATATTGAATACTTTGGGCGAATTGATAACCAAGTAAAAATACGCGGCTTCCGCATCGAATTGGGAGAAATCGAAGCCGTAATGAGCCAATATGAGCTTCTACAAGCAAATTGTGTCATCGTCCGCGAAGATACCCCAAGGGATAAACGCTTAGTCGCTTATATAGTACCCCAGCCAGAGCAGACAGCCACAGTAAACCAACTGCGGCAATTCCTCAAATCCAAGTTACCAGAATACATGCTGCCAAGCGCCTTCGTCACCTTGGAGTCCTTACCGTTGACCCCTAGTGGAAAAGTTAACCGTCGCGCCTTACCAGCACCAGAGCCAAATAGTGAATTATTAGCGCAATATGTCACTCCCCGCACCCCAATAGAAGAAATCTTGGCACTAATTTGGCAACAAGTCCTGAAAGTAGAGCGTGTAGGCAGACATGATAACTTCTTTGAGCTAGGCGGACACTCCTTACTCGCAACGCAACTTATTTCCCGTGTACGTAGCAGCTTGAAAGTAGAACTGCCATTGCGTTCGTTGTTTGCTGCACCAACAATTGCTGAATTAGGGCCAAATATTCAACGGTTACAGCAACAAATACTTCGACTCCGCTCAGTACAAGACTTAGAACTTGCTGCATCACCCATTTTAAAGCGGTCAGAGAATACAGAAATACCACTGTCTTATGCTCAACAGCGTTTGTGGTTCTTAGACCAGTTCGAGCCGAACAGTGCTTCATATAACATCCCCTTCGGGTTGCGTTTAGTCGGAACTCTGAATGTTGTCGCGCTACAACAAAGCTTAATTGAAATTATTCATCGCCACGAAGCATTACGCACTAACTTTGTTACTGTTGATGGAAAACCTTCTCAAATTATTCAAACTGCAACAAATTGGACACTAACAGTAGTTGACTTGCAGCATTTACCCGTAACAGAACAAAAAACGGCTGCACAGCAATTAGTTCAACAACAAGCGCTTCTTCCTTTTGACTTAGCAAGTGATGCATTAATCAGAGCGACGTTGGTAGTGCTGTCTCCTACACAACAGTGGTTATTGGTGTGTATGCACCACGTTGTCAGTGATGGCTGGTCAATAGGTGTATTTGTTGAGGATTTACAAGCACTGTACAATGCTTATTCTCAGGGTCAACCATCACCCCTGTTGCCACTGCCGATTCAGTATGCTGATTTTGCAATTTGGCAAAGACGATGGTTAGTCGGGGAGGTACTGCAAAGTCAATTGAGTTACTGGAAACAACAATTGGCAAATGCACCCACATTCTTGCCACTACCCACAGACAGACCTAGACCTGCTGTGCAGACTTTCAATGGCGCATATCTTGAGTTTGCGTTGTCTGCTGAACTAACTCAACAACTGACCAAACTGAGTCAAGAGCAAGGTTGTACCCTGTTTATGACTTTGTTAGCGGCATATAATACCCTGCTTTATCGCTACACAGGACAAGAAGATATTTTGGTGGGGACACCAATTGCTAACCGCGATCGCACCGAAATAGAAGGGTTAATTGGCTTTTTTGTCAACACTTTGGTGATGCGGACTGATTTATCTCTTAATCCCACCTTTAACGAATTACTCCCGCGTATCCGGGAAATGGCATTACCCGCCTATGCTCATCAAGATTTGCCCTTTGAGATGTTGGTGGAAGCATTGCAACCAGAACGGGATCTTAGCCATACACCACTGTTTCAGGTGATGTTTGTTCTTAATAATGCGTCTATATCTGAAATAGAGTTAACTGGGTTAAGTGTTAGTTCATTGCCCATAGAAAGTGCGATCGCTAAGTTTGATCTTACCTTGGGAATGGAAAACACTAACACTTCGACTACGCTCAGTACAAGCAATGGACTCGTGGGGTGGTGGGAGTACAACACTGACTTGTTTGATAGCAGCACTATCGAACGGATGACTGGTCATTTTGTGACTCTACTTGAGGCAATTGTGGCAAATCCTCAAGAGCGGATTTCTCAATTACCAATGCTCACAGCATCTGAGCAACAGCAATTATTAGTTGAGTGGAATGATACAAGCGTAGATTATCCAATAGATAAATGTATCCATCAGTTATTTGAAGAGCAAGTAGAGCGTACACTCAATGCTGTGGCAGTGGTATTTGAGAATCAACAATTGACGTACCGCGAGTTGAATTGTCGTGCTAACCAGTTGGCGCATTACTTACAGTCTTTGGGAGTGGGAGCCGATGTGCTGGTGGGTATTTGTGTAGAACGTTCTTTAGAAATGGTAGTGGGATTATTGGGGATTCTCAAGGCGGGTGCGGCTTACGTACCACTTGACCTAGAGTATCCCCAAGACCGTCTGAGTTTTATGCTCGAAGATGCTCAAGTTTCTGTGCTACTTACCCAACAGCATCTAGTTGAAAAATTACCTGAACATCAAGCGCGTATCGTTTGCTTAGATACCTACTGGGAAATCATTCTCCAGTCGAATCAACAAAATCCGATCACTGGTGTGCAAGCTAGTAACTTGGCTTATGTAATTTACACTTCGGGTTCCACCGGAAAGCCTAAAGGAGCAATAAATACGCATCTAGGAATTTGCAATCGCCTCCTGTGGATGCAGCAAGCATATCAATTAACAGAAATAGACTGCGTTTTACAGAAAACTCCTTTCAGTTTCGATGTCTCCGTTTGGGAGTTTTTCTGGCCATTATTAACTGGAGCGCGTTTAGTTGTAGCCAAACCAGGTGGACATAAAGATAGTGGTTACTTGGTCAACCTAATACTAGAACAGCAAGTTACTACACTGCATTTTGTCCCTTCAATGCTCCAGATTTTTCTAGAAGAACAAGGTTTAAAAGATTGCAGTAGCTTAAAGCGAGTTATTTGTAGTGGCGAAGCGCTGCCAAAAGAACTTCAGGAACGCTTTTTTGCCTCTTTAGGGTGTCAATTGCATAATCTCTACGGGCCGACAGAAGCGGCAATTGATGTCACTTTCTGGGAATGTCAACCAGAGAGCAATTTGAAGACTGTGCCTATTGGTCGCCCAATTTCCAATACGCAAATCTACATACTCGACCAAAACTTACAACCAGTACCTGTGGGTGTACCAGGAGAACTGCACATTGGTGGTGCAGGATTAGCGAGAGGCTACCTCAACCGCCCAGAGTTAACAGAACAAAAGTTTATCCCCAACCCTTTCAGTGGAAGCAGGGGAGCAGGGGAGCAGAGGAGCAGAGGGGCAAGGGAGCGGAGGAGAAAAATAGCCCAATCTCCAGCCTCCAGTCCTCGCCTGTATAAAACCGGAGATTTGGCTCGTTATCTACCAGATGGCAATATCGAATACCTGGGACGTATTGACAACCAAGTAAAAATCCGTGGATTCCGCATCGAATTGGGAGAAATCGAAGTAGCACTAAGCCAACATCAAAATGTACAAACCTCTGTAGTCATCGTCCGCGAAGACATTCCTGGTGAGAAGCGCCTAATCTCTTACATCGTACTGCAACCAGAACAGCCACCCACGGTTAGAGAACTGCGTAGCTTTCTCAAATCCAAACTACCAGAATACATGGTACCAAGTGCCTTTGTCATATTAGAATCTTTACCTCTAACCTCCAACGGCAAAATAGACCGTCGCGCCTTACCAGCACCAGAGCCAAGTAGTGAATCAAGAGAGAAATATGTAGCTCCACGTACACCCCTAGAAGAAATCCTTGCACAAATTTGGGTACAAGTCCTGAAAGTAGAGCTTGTAGGCACACATGATAACTTCTTTACCTTGGGAGGACACTCGCTACTCGCAACGCAACTCGTCTCTCGTGTGCGTAGCAGCTTGAAAGTAGAACTGCCATTGCGTTCGTTATTTGCTGCACCAACAATTGCCCAGTTAGCACCATTAATTCAGCAATTACAGCAACAAGACTTAGAATTTGCTGCACCACCCATTTTAAGGCAGGCAAACAATGCAGAAACAACACTGTCATTCGCGCAACAACGGTTGTGGTTTTTAGACCAGTTCGAGCCGAACACTGCCATATACAACATTCCCTTCGGGTTGCGTCTATTAGGAAACCTCAATCAAACGGCCTTAGAACAAAGCTTAGTTGAAATTATTTATCGCCACGAAGCCTTACGCACCAACTTTATCACAGTTGATGGACAAGCTGCTCAAATCATTCAAACAGAGACGAATTGGACATTTACAGTTGTTGACTTAAAGCATTTACCTTTAACAGAACAAAAAACTGCTGCACAAAAATTAGTTCAACAACAAGCGCTTCTTCCTTATGACTTAGAGTCAGAAGCATTAATCAGAGGGACATTAGTAGTGCTGTCCGAGACGGAACAGTGGTTATTAGTGTGTATGCATCACGTTGTCAGTGATGGGTGGTCAATAGGTGTGTTTGTCCACGAGTTACAAGCACTGTACAATGCTTATTCTCAAGGTCAACCATTACCTCTATTGCCGCTACCAATTCAGTACGCAGATTTTGCAATTTGGCAAAGACAATGGTTAGTCGGGGAAGTACTGCAAAGTCAATTGAGTTACTGGGAACAACAATTGGCAAATGCACCCACATTCTTGCCATTACCCACAGACAGACCTAGACCTTCTGTGCAGACTTTCAACGGCGCAAATATGGAGTTTGCTCTGTCTGATGAACTAACTCAACGGTTGTTGCAACTGAGTCAAAAGCAAGGGGTGACTTTGTTTATGACTTTGTTAGCGGCATATAATACCTTGCTTTATCGCTACACGGGACAAGAAGATATTTTGGTCGGGACACCAATTGCTAACCGCGATCGCACCGAACTAGAAGGGTTAATTGGCTTTTTTGTCAACACTTTAGTGATGCGGACTGATTTATCTCTTAATCCCAGTTTTAACGAATTACTCCCACGTATTCGGGAAATGGCACTGTCCGCTTACGCTCATCAAGATTTGCCCTTTGAAATGCTCGTGGAAGCATTGCAGCCAGAACGGGATCTTAGCCATACATCACTATTTCAGGTGATGTTTGTCCTCCAGAACGCTCCGATGTCCGAAATAGAGTTGACTGGGTTAACTGTCAGTTCCTTGCCAATAGAGAGTTCCACGGCAAAGTTTGATTTAACTTTATCAATGGAGAACACTGCCACTGGACTCTTTGGGTGGTGGGAATACAATACTGACTTGTTTTCTCGCATCACAATTGAGCGCATGACTGGTCATTTTGTGACATTGCTTGAAGGTATTGTTTCTAACCCTACTGAGCAAATTTCGCAATTGCCAATCCTCACAGCAACTGAGCAACATCAGTTATTAGTTGAGTGGAATGATACACGGGTGGATTATCCCCAGGATAAATCTATTCATCAGCTGTTTGAGGAGCAGGTAGAGCTTACACCCGATGCTGTAGCAGTGGTGTACGAGAATCAACATCTCACATACGGCGAATTGAACAGCCGTGCTAACCAGTTGGCGCACTACTTACGTTCTTTGGGTGTGAAAGCTGATGTGCTGGTGGGGATATGTGTAGAGCGTTCCTTAGAAATGGTCATTGGACTATTGGGGATTCTCAAGGCTGGTGGTGCTTATGTGCCACTTGCTCCAGAATATCCTCAAGAGCGATTGAGCTTCATGCTCGAAGACACTCAGCTATCAGTCATATTAACTCAAGAGAAATTAGTTAATAAACTAGGCGATCGCATCCAGCACGGCTTTATCGATCGCAAAGCTAGTGTAATTTGCTTAGACTCAAGTTGGGATATCATCAATCAACAAACACAACAGAACCCAACTAACACCGTCAAAGCTGATAACTTAGCTTATGTAATGTACACAAGTGGTTCTACAGGTCAACCCAAAGGTGTGAGCATTGTCCATCGAAGTGTAGTTCGCTTAGTCAAAGCGACCAACTATGTTAGCATTTCTGCTGGTGATGTAATTGCACAAGCTTCAAATCACGCTTTTGACGCTGCTACCTTTGAAATTTGGGGAGCGTTACTGAACGGAGCGCGGTTGGTAGCTGTAAGCAAAGATTTGGTACTTTCGCCCAAAGATTTTGCAGAGTTTTTGCGATCGCAAAATATCAGTGTGTTATTCTTAACAACTGCTCTGTTCAATCAAATTGCTCAAGAAGTCCCCTCTGCTTTCAATTCACTACGGCATCTTCTATTTGGGGGCGAGGCTGTCGATCCTAAATGGGTTAAAGAAGTACTCAACAACGGTGCGCCGCAGCGACTGCTCCATGTTTACGGGCCAACAGAGAATACAACGTTTAGTTGCTGGTACTTGGTGCGGGATGTGCCAGAAGGCGCAACAACTATTCCCATCGGGGAACCGATTTCCAACACACAAATCTATTTGTTAGATTCTCAACTACAACCAGTGAGTGTTAGTGTACCAGGAGAATTATACATTGGGGGAGATGGTCTAGCCAGGGAGTACCTTAACCGCACCGAGTTAACACAAGAAAAATTCATCCTCAATCCTTTTAGTTCTGATCCCCATTCACGCCTCTACAAAACCGGGGATAAAGCACGCTATTTAAGTGATGGCAATATTGAATACTTAGGACGTATCGACAACCAAGTAAAAATACGCGGTTTACGGATTGAGTTGGGCGAAATTGAAGCAGTTCTGAGCCAACACAACGATGTGCAGGTATCCTGTGTCATTGTCCGCGAAGATACCCCTGGAGATAAACGTTTAGTCGCCTACATCGTAACGCATCAGAACTGCCAACCTCAGATGAGCGAAATACGTCAGTTCCTCAAAACAAAGCTGCCAGATTACATGATGCCAAATGCTTTTGTAATTTTGGAATCATTACCCCTGACTCCCAACGGCAAAGTAGACCGCCGCGCCCTGCCAAAACCAGAATTAGACACCATACTTCTAGAAAAATATGTTGCCCCGCGTACACCCATTGAGGAAATGCTTGCACTCCTTTGGGCGCAAATTCTGAAAGTAGAGCAAGTGGGTATTTATGATAATTTCTTTGAACTTGGGGGACACTCACTGCTAGCAACGCAACTGGTTTCACGCATCCGCAGCAGTTTCAAACTAGAACTACCATTACGTGAGTTGTTTGCTAGAGCGACAGTAGCCGAATTAGCACAATCAGTTGAGCAATTACAACAGCAAGATATAGAACTTGCTGCACCACCCATTTTAAAGCGGGCAGAAGATGCAGAAATACCACTGTCATTCGCGCAACAACGGTTGTGGTTTTTAGACCAGTTGGAGCCGAACAGTGCCTCATACAACATCCCCTTCGGGTTGCGTTTAGTCGGAACGCTGAATATTGCAGCATTAAAACAAAGCTTAATTGAAATTATTCATCGCCACGAACCATTACGCACTAACTTTGTTACTGTCGATGGAAAACCTTCTCAAATTATTCAAACTGTAACAAATTGGTCAGTTGCAATTGTTGACTTGCAGCATTTACCTTTAATAGAACAAAAATCTGCTGCACAGGAATTAGTCCAACAACAAGCGCTTCTTCCTTTTGACTTAGAGTCAGAAGCATTAATCAGAGCAACATTAGTGGTGCTATCTCCTACTGAACAGTGGTTAGTTGTGTGTATGCACCACGTTGTCAGTGATGGCTGGTCAATAGGTGTGTTTGCCTTGGAGTTACAAGCACTGTACAATGCTTATTCTCAAGGTCAACAGACATCTCTATTGCCGCTACCAATTCAGTACGCAGATTTTGCCATTTGGCAAAGACAATGGTTAGTTGGGGAAGTACTGAAGAGCCAATTGAGTTACTGGAAAGAACAATTGGCAAATGCACCTATGTTCTTGCCATTACCCACAGACAGACCCAGACCTGCTGTGCAGACTTTCAATGGCGCATATCAAGAGTTTGCCCTGTCTGTTGAGTTAACTCAACAACTGACCAAACTCAGTCAACAGCAAGGGGTAACTTTGTTTATGACTTTGTTGGCTGCATATAATACCCTGCTTTATCGCTACACAGGACAAACAGATATTTTGGTGGGGACACCCATTGCTAACCGCGATCGCACGGAAATAGAAGGGTTAATTGGCTTTTTTGTCAATACTTTAGTGATGCGGACTGATTTATCTCTTAATCCCAGTTTTAACGAATTACTCCCGCGTATCCGGGAAATGGCACTGTCCGCCTACGCTCATCAAGATTTGCCCTTTGAAATGCTCGTGGAAGCATTGCAGCCAGAAAGAGACATGAGTCATACACCACTATTTCAGGTGATGTTTGCTCTCCAGAACGCTCCGATGTCCGAAATAGAGTTGACTGGGTTAAGTGTCAGTTCTTTGCCAATAGAAAGTTCTACGGCAAAGTTTGATTTAACTTTATCAATGGAAAACACTACCACTAAACTAGTGGGAGGGTGGGAATACAACACTGACTTGTTTGATAGCAGGACCATTGAGCGCATCACTAGTCATTTTGTGACACTGCTTGAAGCAATTGTGGCTAATCCTAATGAGCGTATTTCGCAATTACCAATACTTACAGCAAGTGAGCAGCAACAATTATTAGTTGACTGGAATGATACTCAAGTAGGCTACACTTTCGATAAATGTATCCATCAGTTGTTTGAAGAGCAGGTAGACCGTACCCCAGATGCGGTAGCGGTGGTGTTTGACAATCAACAATTGACGTACCGCGAGTTGAATTGTCGTGCTAACCAGTTGGCGCATTACTTGCAGTCTTTGGGAGTGGGAGCCAATGTGCTAGTAGGTATTTGTGTGGAGCGTTCTTTGGAGATGGTGGTGGGACTATTGGGGATTCTTAAGGCGGGTGGGGCTTACGTACCACTTGACCCCGAGTATCCTCAAGACCGTCTGAGTTTTATGCTCGAAGACGCTCAAGTTTCCGTGCTGCTGAGTCAACAGCATCTAGTTGAGAAATTACAAAACCATCAGGCACAGGTTGTTTGTTTAGATACTGATTGGCACTTTATATCTCAGTTAAGTCAGGATAATCTAATCACTGAAGTACAAGCAACTAATTTAGTTTATGTGATTTATACCTCCGGTTCTACAGGAACACCTAAAGGAGTACTGATTGCCCATAAAGGATTATTAAATCTGGTGTTGTGGCATCAGCGTACTTTTAAAATCACCTCAATTGACAAAGCCACCCAACTAGCAGGAACAGGATTTGATGCGGCGGCGTGGGAATTATGGCCTTACCTAACAGCAGGAGTAAGTATCTATTTAGTCAAATCTGAGATCCTCACTTCGCCAGTAAATCTAAGAGATTGGTTAATATCACACCAGATTACCATCAGTTTTGTGCCAACACCAATAACACAGGAGTTATTGTCTTTAGAATGGACTACGGAAAGTTTAGCTTTGCGTTACGTCCTGACTGGAGGCGATAAGCTTAATCAGTATCCACCAGCTTCAGTCCCCTTCCAAGTAGTGAATAATTATGGCCCAACAGAGAATACTGTTGTTACAACTTCGGGGTTGGTAGTTGCTAAGAAACAAGATCAGACATCACCAAGCATTGGTCGTCCAATTGACAATACCCATATCTACATTTTAGATAAGTATTTACAACCAGTACCCATTGGTGTAATAGGAGAGTTACACATTGGTGGTGCAGGATTAGCAAGAGGCTACCTCAACCGAAGCGAGTTAACACAAGAAAAATTTATCCCCAACCCCTTCACTCGAACTAGGGGAGCAGGGGAGCGGCTATACAAAACTGGTGACTTGGCTCGTTATCTACCAGATGGAAACATAGAATACCTGGAACGCATCGACAATCAAATAAAAATCCGAGGTTTCCGAATTGAGTTAGGGGAAATTGAGGCAATATTGAGTCACCATCCAGGAGTTAGGGAAAATGTGGTAATAGCCAGAGAAGATATCCCAGGAGATAAACGCTTAGTAGCTTATTTTGTGCCGCAGTTGGAGCAAACACCAACTAGCAATGACTTACGCATTTTCTTAAAAGAAAAATTACCACAGTATATGGTGCCAAGTGCTTTTGTCAGTTTAGAGTCTTTACCTTTAACTCCCAATGGCAAAGTAGACCGCAAAGCCTTACCTGTTCCTGATTCAAATAATACCCAGTTGGCAGCGAGTTTTGTAGCACCACGTACCCCTGTAGAGAAAGTATTGGCAGATATTTGGGCTAATGTACTGCATCTAGAGCAGGTGGGTGTTCTGGATAATTTCTTTGAGTTAGGAGGTCATTCTCTCTCCACAATTCGGGTGATGTCCCAGGTAAATGAGACTTTCCAGATGAAGTTGCCGTTGCGCCACTTATTTTCTGCGCCAACTATCGCTGAACTGGCTCAAACCATTGAATCTACTCCTGGAACAGATTCTACTGTCAATGCCAATGAAATTACTTCCTTAAACTTACAGGCTGAAGTCGTCCTAGACGAGACAATCAAGCCTCTTAACTTAGTTTATCAACCTGTAAGTGAACCAAAGGCTATTCTGCTCACGGGTGCAACAGGCTTTGTTGGTGCTTTCTTGCTGGCGGAATTATTACAACAAACTCAAGCAGATATTTATTGTTTGGTGCGTGCTACGAACTTGAGCGCAGGTAAACAACGCCTCCAAGAAACTCTGAAAGCTTATTTACTTTGGGAGGAATCTTTCAACGAGCGCATTATTCCCGTATTAGGAGATTTATCTCAACCGCTTCTAGGTCTTGGTGATGAGCAGTTTCACCTTATGGCGAGGAATATTGACTTAATTTACCATAATGGCGCTTTGGTGAATCATGTTTATCCATACGCTTTGTTAAAAGCAGCAAATGTTCGTGCCACTGAGGAAGTCTTGAGATTAGCTAGTCAAATCAAAATCAAGCCTGTGCATTTCATCTCTACTGTTAGCGTTTTCTCTTCAGATGAGTATTTTAAATTAGAGGTGGTTCAAGAAAACGATCCTCTCAAACACTCTCAAGGACTTGTTAGCGGCTATGCCCAAAGTAAATGGGTTGCAGAAAAGATGGTAATGATGGCACGCGATCGCGGTTTGCCTTGCAGTATCTACAGGCTTGGTAGAATAACATGGCATAGTCAAACCGGCGTTTGGAATCTAAATGACATGTTTTACAGATTCATCAAAAGCTGCATTCAATTAAAAAGTGCGCCAGAGATGAACAGCATGGTAGAAATTACACCTGTAGACTACCTCGCCAAAGCTTTAATCTGCCTATCGCAGCAGCCAGAATCTTTAGGCAAAGCCTTTCATCTAATGAATTCCCATTCTGCTCCTTGGAATCAATTTATTAAATGCATCCGATCTTTAGGCTACCCACTGCAACAGCTTGACTATGAGGATTGGCAAGCTGAACTACTTGGCAATACCCAAATTTCTAGTGATAACGCTTTATATTCAGCTATATCGCTGGCTGAAGACAATACATCTTCACAGTCAAAGGCAAATGCAGCATCTAGCTTCAAATTCGATTGCCAAAATACCCTCAATGGACTTGCAGATACTGACATTCGCTGGCCGGAAGTAGATGATAAATTACTCCAAACTTTCTTCGCCAACTTTAGCAATTGGACTTTGGGCAAAAAAGGTAACGCTCTTCCATCACTCTAAGCAGAGGAAAATATAAAATGCTCGGATTAATGCTTCTGGGTCGATGAATTCAAATACTCGTCTTGTGACTTAAAGGAATTGTTTGCCGCAACGGCAAGCTTTTACTTAGATCTTGCCTATGCTGTCATTGATGGAGTTCAAACCAGAGGATAAAAAGCTAACTACAGCGTACAACGTATCATATTTAACTCTCATTCTTCTGCTTAACTGTTTGTTACATACTTGTAAATTTTCCCCACGACTTACTTAATCAGCCCAGGGTAAGTCTGCTTTTCTACTTTTACTGCCACAGCCGCAAACGCTTTTTGACCACAGTAAACACAATTTTCTGGGCGTAAGATTTCATAACGATCTACTCTGCCAAAGCCTTTACGAGTCTTACCTTGATGTCCTGGCTGTCCACCTGGTTTCTTTTTGGGCTGATTTGATTCTTCTTTTGGAGGTGATGTTTTGTTTTCGCTCTTTTTCAAAATGTCACTAGACGGTGGTTTCGACGAATTAGAGCTATCTAAATCTCGACTAACTTTTAAACGTTCTATTTCTTGCTGTAGTTCTACAATGATTTTCTGTAACTCACGTATTACCTTGCTCTGCTCAATAATTATCTCTACCAGTTGTTCTTTTGATAACTGGTTCAAGCTTTCTCGATCTAACTCTTGAGGCAGGTTTTGTTTCATATTTGTGATACTCTCCCTCAAGTGTTCCTTTTGTCAATACTCTTTTACCTGAATCCTTACGAAAATGCAATAGTATTCAAAACATATAACTAACAATTAAGTAGACAGTTAGGAAAGTTAAGACAGTTAAGACAGTTAAGAAATCAATTGCCAAAAAGTAACGTTGTTCACAAAAATTTATTTAATAAATAGTACTTATAGAATTAAATATTCAGATAAATATATTGACTATCAAACCTAAATAAACTATCTTTTTTAAAAGTGACCATAAATTATGAATATTTGTGCAATCTGGAAGTTTTCTATGATTGCAATGAATTATAATTTTGAATAAATTTTAAGTCGATAAAGGTTTAGCAATTTTATTTAACACTAAGAACTAAAAAATCAAGCCACTACTTATGGGATGCACAATGTTTTTTTTGCCCGTTCTTCAGACCGATATAGTGATAACTTTGAGTTTGGCATCAATGAATCAGGAAACCTAGATATATATATTGATGAGAAGGTTGAGAAGGTTATCAAAACCTTTGGTAATGGAGAATTAACTGTCGGACAATGGCACTTCTTTGCTATTGTTTTTAATCGGGGTCAACTGACTATACACCTTGATGAGCATGAGTATTTTGGCTATTTGACAGGTGACTCTTTAAACAAAGCAACTAGTCCTGTAACTCTGGGTGCAACTTTACACAACAGCATATATTTCACAGGTCAATTAGCTCACATTAGCGTCTGGAACTACGCCTGTCCTCCAGTGGAAATCCAGAGACATCGTTCTGAGGCTCTAGTCAAAAATGAACAAGGATTAGTAGCTTATTGGATTTTAAACGAAGGAGAAGGGACAACCGTAAAAGACCAGACTGAAAATACTCATAATGGAACTTTGCATGGTAATCCAAGTTGGGGTTTAGCACAAATAGCATTTGGAATTACACAACTATCGAACCAGAGCCAGACAACAAGCAATTCTCAACAAGAGAACCAGTCAGTTGCAGAGGTTTCTGCCATTGAACTAACCGCTGTTGAAGCCGACTTGCAGCAATCTATTGAGGTTCCCCAGATGTACAAAACGACGTTCTCGCAACTCCCACTCTCGCAGCCGCAACCACAAAACGAGGGTAGGGAAAAAAAGAGACAAAGAGGCAGAGCGAAAATGACAACATTCAAACTCCGCAACCAAAGGAGGACAAAGCCGAAATAGCCCAAACAACCCAAAGTCAAGTTTCAACCAATATCCAACAACCACTATTAACTCAGGAGCGATCGCAAAAAACTATGATTACCACAGCCAATCCTAGATATAAAATTCTTGCCATTGATGGAGGCGGTATTCGGGGCATTATCCCAGCATTAATCTTAGCAGAAATTGAAAAGCGCACAAAAAAACCGATTTTTAGTTTATTCGATTTAATTGCAGGCACTTCAACTGGAGGAATTTTAGCACTAGGATTGACTAAACCCCAATTAAGTTTAGATCCATCTATACCCCAGAGTGAGCCACAAGCTCAGTACACTGCCGAACAGCTGGTCAAATTATATGTCGAGTATGGGGCTGAGATATTTTACGAGCCATTTTTTGAACATATGCTTGGCCCGATTGAAGATATGTTTACTCAACCCAAATATGCTTCTGACGGCAGAGAGGAAATTATCGACAAATATTTTGGTAATGCCCCTCTAGAAAATAATCTTAAAGAAGTTTTCGTTATTAGCTACGATATCGAGCAGCGAATTCCGATATTCTTTACAAACAAAATCGAAAAACAACAGATAGAATCTAAAAGGTTTCGTAAGGTAAGTGTTGGCTTTACGCTCAAAGATGCGGCAATGGCAACTAGTGCAACACCGACTTATTTTCCTCCCTATCGAGTTGCAACTTCTCATAATCCTAGTGGCTTCTATAATTTAGTAGATGGAGGATTAGTTGCTAATAATCCCGCTTCCTTGGCAATTACAGAAGCAAAAATTACTAGACAAGCTCAAAAAGCAGTCCTACATACTAATGATATATTGCTAGTCTCCTTGGGTACAGGTTCTCTAACAAGTGTCTACAAATATAACGATGTGAAAAATTGGGGACAATTGCAATGGGTAAAACCTCTTTTAAACATTGTTCTGGACGGTGGTAGTGAAGTTGTAGCTGCCGAATTAGAACACTTATTTGAGTCTAATGACAAAGAAATCAGAGGCTCTTATTATCGGTTTCAAACATTCCTAACAGGTGAGTTGGAAGACATAGATAATGTCAAGTCAGAAAATATTCGTCAGCTACAAACTATAGCCCATCGACTGATTACAGAAAAAAGTCAACAAATCGATGAGTTATGTAGTATTTTGTCAGCCTGAAAAAGAGGCAAGGGAGCAGGGAGCAGGGAGCAGGGGGAGGGGGGAATTAAAAACTCTTGACTCAGCACTCAACACTGAGTTTTGTAAAAGGAAAAATTAGTCTCCATCTCGATTAAGTACTAAGCTAGCAAATAGGGGTGAGTCGATTCTAGTACGCTTAATCAAGATTTAACCAATCATGTAAGAATTTGAGGTAATTCCAATGAATGAAGTCGTTAAAAAAATCGCTGCTTTGGGTCTTCCTGGCATACTTCTGGTGATTGCAATCTCTGCATCAGGGATGGCGGGTGGTGCTGCCGTTGTCGCTGCCCTCGCGGGTTTGGGAGGCCCGTTTGGCATCATCGGCGGTTTAGGTGTGCTAGGTTTGACAACGCTTGTAGGAGAAGCTATAGCGGGATTTGGAATTGAAGCAGTTCTCAAGAACATTTATACAGAACGCCGTAAAACCGAATCTGTGAGATATCTCCTCAAAGAAATTAAGGATTTACCCATTACAGAGGATCTAAAACTCAAACTGAAAAATGAACTTAACCCAACAATCACTGAGAATTTTGAAGAGGTTCAGCCGCCAAAAACAATTTAAATCGTCGAGGAATGATTTCACGGTTGCATTAGTTGAGATTCCAGACAAAAGGTTACTAAATTAATTAAGCGCGATCGCATTTGATTAATTTCAAAAAATAAAATGGCCTCTGAGTCCGATTGTACCGGATTAAACCCTTAAAGGCCATTATTCAAAATCATTCAATAGGCTACTTCTGTCTCTTTTGCATTAAGTTACAAAGTTCTGCATTTTGTAACTCACTAGCTAGAAAAAGGAAATTGGAAATAGGGAGTAAGATAAGAAACCTTTTTCAAGTTTGTTTGTGAAATTTTTCTGTGATTAGTTGACTTGAAAACTGCTGTAATATCAAATCCCAAACAAAAAAATATCTTTTGCGATATAAAAATAAATATTTTTACTACTAATGAAAATAAAATGAATACACAACATTTATTAAAACACATCTCTCAGCAAAAAATTGTTATTGCAGCAACATTTACCACCGAATCAATTGAAGATTCCCTGTCATATTGGCTCCAAGAAATAGAAGTTCCTTATGCAATAGAATTTGCTCCTTACAATCAGGTATTTCAATAACTGCTGAATCCCGCTAGCCTTTTAATTACCCCTCTTCTGTCACTTCCCGGCAGGGCGATCGCTATAAGCCTTATGAGGCAATCAATATCCCTCTTCTGTCACTTTCCGGGTATTCTAAATAAAAGGACTAAAAGAAAAA